>JBKQQQ010001050.1:0-3527 GCA_052144275.1 Streptosporangiaceae bacterium | reverse complement strand
CCGATCTGCTGGACCGGGAGGGCCTGGCCGACCCCGGCGCCCTACGCCAGCGGGGCCTGCTGCACGGCCAGCCGGGTGAGCAGAAGCTGCTGCTCAGCCTGGCCGGCCCGGACCGGCTGCCACGGCTACTGGCCAGGCTGTTCGACGAAAGCGAGTTCCTGTCCCCGCACGGGCTGCGGGCCCTGTCGGCCTACCACCGGGACCATCCCTACCAGATCCAGGTCGAAGGCATCACGGCCAGCATTGATTACGAGCCCGCCGAGTCCACCACCGCCATGTTCGGCGGGAACTCCAACTGGCGCGGCCCCGTCTGGTTTCCGCCGAACTACCTGGTGATCAGCGCCCTGGAACGCTACCACCGGTTCTTCGGCGACGAGTTCACCGTCGAGTACCCGGCCGGGTCCGGCCAGCAGCTGCCCCTGGACAAGATCGCCGCCGATCTGCAGGACCGGCTCATCTCCATCTTCACCCGCGGTCCCGACGGCCGGCGGCCGTGCTTCGGCGAGACCGGGCTGCTGCAAACCGATCCCGCCTGGCGGGACAACCTGGTCTTCGGCGAGTACTTCCACGGCGACAACGGCGCGGCCCTGGGGGCCTCGCACCAGACCGGCTGGACCGGCCTGATCGCCGACGTGATCCGGCGCCGCTACGGGCTGGTCCGCCCGATCAGCGAGATAGTCAGGCTCGTCGACCAGGACGCCCGGCCATGACCACGGGGAACAGTGGTGGCTGGCCGGGCTGAGAGCATCACCGTCAACGCCTGCGGGCTGGTCCAGGGCATCGCCCTGGTCACCTTCCCGGCCGCGAGCACGATCTTCACCGCCCCTACCTCGTATGACCTGTCAAGCAGCCAGTACGGGGCACTGTTCATACCGCAGATGAGCACGGCGATCGCGGCCTCGCTGCTCGGCGCCGGCCTGCTCTGGCCTGGCCTGACCCGGCGCGCCAGCGAGAAGACCATATGCGTGGCCGGCCTGCTGGCCGATCTTGCCTCGATGGTGCTGCTGATCACGAGCTGGCTGGTGGTGCACCAGCACGCGGCGGCCTTCGCGCTGCTGCTGATGGCGACGGCCTGCCTGGGAGCGGGCTTCGGGCTCACGGTGCCATCGCTCAATACGCTAGCCGCTGCGTTCCACCCCGCGGCGGCGGACAAGTCCGTACTGGTCCTGAACGCACTGCTCGGCCTGGGCACGGCCCTGGCGCCGGTGTTCGTCGCGGTGTTCACCGGCCTCGGGTTCTGGATAGGCCTCCCGGTGCTGGCTGCCTGCCTGCTGGCCGGCCTGATCGGCGTCAGCCTGCGGCTGCCCCTCGATCCGGGGCCGGTCCAGCCTTCGGTACTGCCTCAGCCGCGGCCGGCGGCGGCCAGCCGCATCCCCGCCGGGTTCTGGGTCTTCGCGGCGTTCGCGGTCCTGTACGGGTTCTGCGAGACGATGAACGGCAACTGGTCCCAGCTGGACGTCACGTCGCTCGGCGTCAGGACGGCGACCGCGTCGCTCGCGCTGACCGGGTTCTGGGCGGCGGTGACCGCAGGCAGGGTGCTGCTCGCCGCGGTCCAGCGCTGGCTGCCCAGCCGGGCCGCCTATCACGGCCTGCCGTTCTTGCTCGCCGCCGCTTTCGTATGGATCGCGGTCCTGCCGAGGAACGCGCCCGCCGCAGCCGTGGCCGCGTTCAGCCTGGCCGGGCTGGGCTGCTCGGCGCTGCTGCCGCTCACGATCAGCTTCGGGCAGGAGAAACTCACGGGCAGCCGGGCGGTGGTAGCGGGCGGGATCATCGCCTGCTACCAGGCGGGCTATGGCCTCGCCGCGTTCGGCGTAGGCCCGCTGACCAGCGCGGGCATCGCCTTGCCTACGATCTTCGCGGCCAGCGCGGCGGTGGCTGTCATCCTGGGCGGGCTGTCGCTGGCGGTCGCGCATCGTCAGCCGTCGCCCGCCGCGGTACATCCCCGGCCCGCACACCCGCGGCCGAGACCCGGGCCGACCGTACGGACCGGGAAGGCCACCGCCTGATCGCGCGCTAATTATCCCGAACGAACCTGGGTTCGGAGATCGGGACAGGCTCAACGCCTCGGGTCATGCCATGCCTCGCCGGCGGGCAGCAGGCCCGCGGCCTGATCCGGACCCCAGCTGCCCCTGGCATATGGCTGCACAGGAACTACGTTCCCGAGCACGGGGTCGACGATCCGCCAGGCGGCCTCGACCGTGTCCTGCTGGGCGAACAGCCAGCGTTCCCCGCTGAGCGCGGCGCCGATGAGCCGGTCATAGGGGCGCATGTCGGCGCCGGGATGCTCGGCGAAGTGAAGTTCCTGCGGTTCCGGTTGCCAGCCCGCGCCGGGCTTCTTGCCCACCACGGTCATGCTGACCCGGTTTTCCGGGTTGATCCGGAACCGCAGGCTGTTCTCGGCCGCCTGGCTCTGCTGGCCGTGGGAGGGCTGGCCCGGGAAGGCGAGCCCGAAGACGTCGTGCGGCGGGCGCCGGAACCTGATGCTGACCTCGGTCGCGGTGACCGGCAGGCACTTGCCCGCGCGGATCAGGATCGGCACGCCGGCCCAGCGCCAGGAGTCGGCGGCCAGCCTGATCGCCACGTACGTCTCGGTCACGGACTGCGGGTCCACCCCGGCGACCTCGCGGTACCCCTGGTACTGGCCCTTGACGGTGCGCTCCGGAGTCAGCGGCTCCAGCGCGCCGATCAGCAGCGACTTGGCGGCCCGCCAGGAATCCAGTCCGGTTCCGTCCGGCGGTTCGGCCAGCACGGTGGCGAGGACCTGGAGCATGTGGTTCTGCACGACATCCCTGATCGCGCCGGTCTTGTCGTAGAAGCCGCCGCGGTCGGCGACGTCGAACGCCTCCGCCATCGTGATCTGGATGCTCTGCACGTACTGCCGGTTGAGCAGCGGCTCGATGGTCGAGTTCGCGAACCGGACGAACATCAGGCTGTCGACCGGATCCAGGCCCAGCCAGTGGTCTACCCGGTAGATGGCCTCCTCGGGAAAGTAGGCCTGCATGGTCGCGTTCAACTGCTGGGCACTGGCCAGGTCGTTGCCGAACGGCTTCTCCACCATGACCCTGCTGCCGGCGGCGCGCCCGGCCTTGGAGATGCCCTCGGCGATGCGCCCGAACAGCGCCGGGGGCACCTCGAGATAGAACAGTGCGCGGGCGGCCTGGCCCATCGCATCCGACATGGCCGCATAGGTAGCCGGGTCGTCCAGATCCCCGTCCACGTAGCGGAGCAACCCCAGCATCTTGACCGCGGCTGGGCTGCCCGGATCCATCTCGTTCAGCCGCAGCGAGGCGGCCGCGTAGTCGCAGAACTGGTCAAGACCCCAGCCGCCGCTCTTCGCCACGCCGATCACGGGCACGTCGAGGACGCCGCGCTCGACCAGCCCTACCAGCGCGGGGAAGGTCTCCAGCTTCGCCAGATCGCCGGTCGCGCCGAAGATCACCAGCGCATCGACTTGATCAGTGCTCATGTTCCGCCTCTCCAAAACCGTCAGCCACTTATCCTGCCGCATGCGGGTGCTGTCATCATCG
>JBKQQQ010001049.1:0-5098 GCA_052144275.1 Streptosporangiaceae bacterium | reverse complement strand
CAGGAGGAGCGAAGTATCCACAGGCTAGCCCGTTAGGTCGCCATTGGGTCCTACCTGGTACCTAGACCGCCCTCGACGAGATGCAGAAGCGGTACAAGACGATCGATGGCTACTTCTCGCAGGGCCTCGGGCTGGATGCCGCCACGATCGGCAAGCGCCGACCGTGCTAGCTCTGCTGGCCGGGTGGCTGATAAGCGGGCATCGCGTTCTTGGATCGTGACAGTGCATGGCCGAGCTGCTCCTGAGTCAGCAGCTCGTGCGTCTCCAGGTTCTTAAAGGCACCCGTGCTTCCGACAGTGATGCTCAGGGCGGCGGCGCTAGTCGAGTCGGGAGCATCTGTAACGACCATCCCGTCGTGAGTGCCGAACATCCAGTAAATGCACTCAACCGACCCGCCCAGCGAATCGGCCAGCTGCCGCACCGTGGCGGTCCGGTCACCCGGGTTCTGGATCATCCGCGCCCATGCCTCGCTGGTGTAGGTGAAGAAGGTTACGTACTTCGCCATCGTTGGTTCCCCCTCAGCTTGCCTGATCTTGGTCCTGCGCTGGCCTGAATCTGGCCGTGCAGCACTGTGGAACATAGGCCAGCAACACGGACTTCAAGTGCCATCCTGCCATGTCAGAACCCATGTTCGCAGATCGACACCGCTCGCCCGGCGCCCGCCGCGGCCGCTTCAGCTCAGATTTGAGTGCATCCGGCTCGGCACGGGGAATGCTGACCATTTCGGATGCTTCGGCGCTCACCTGCGGCTCCCTCCGTTCGGTGCTTCCAGGGCTAGGTGGCAGCCGCCAGGCCTTGTGAGCCGTGTCCGGCGGCTCCCATCTGGGTACTGTCCTTGACAAGCGGCGGCATGGCGCTGCGGGAAGAAGGCTGGCATGTTCGAGGCTGCCAACATCAGGGAATGGCGCGACCACGACGTAGTTGACGCCCAGGGTAACAAAATCGGTGAGCTGGAGGCCGTCTACGTTGACACCGGCACCGACCTGCCGTCGTTCGGCACGGTCAAGGTCGGAATGCCAACCCGGCACAGGCTCGTGTTCGTGCCTCTTGACCGGGCGACTGTGGGTCCGGGCTACCTCAAGGTCTGCTACGACAAGAAGCTGGTGAAGGGTGCCCCGTCGATCGGCACCGACGGTGAGCTGCCGGCGGGCGACGAGGAGGCGATCTTTAAGCACTATGGCCTGACATACGAGCCGGGCGCTGGCGGTGAGCGACGGTTGGCCCGCCGCTGAGCAGCTCAGTTGAGCGGAGGATCGGATGATTGTCTTCTTTCTACTGCTGGTGATCGTGGCGATGGCGCTGGGTATCGTTGGCGTTGTCGTGAAGGGCCTGTTGTACCTGCTGTTCACCGGCATTGGCGTGCTCCTCGTCGCCTTCTTCCTGGGCGCCCTGTGGATGCGGCGGCGAAGCGCGCGGAGGCGTCCCGCCCGGTAATTCTCCGCCGGTTATGCGGTTTCGGTGCCCTTCTTCCAGGCGCCGGCCCGGGTTGCAGCGTCCCTGGCGATCTGGCCGCGCTCGTCTTGGCGCGTGATAGGGCCCGATTCCGCCGAACGTTAGCTCAGGACGCAATGCCTACGGAAACTACAGCAACTTCGGGTCATCGCCGCCATTGTGAGATCGCGCCCGTTGCCGCTGGGCCGCCGCCCCTCGGCCTACGGCCCACCTCCATTTGGCGTAGCCGCGGCACGGCAAGCTAGGGTTTCGATGGCGCGAGGCGGGCGAGAGGCTTCCGGCATGACCGTCAGGCTCCTAATTCTCGTTCAGGAACGTACCTTCGCCGACGCCTTGGCGACACGGCTAGAAGCTGAGCCCGACATGGAAATCGTGGCGGCACTGCACACGAGGGCCCCGTCGGCGCACCTGTTCACGGGAAGCCGCGCGGATGTGGTCCTGCTAGATGCGGATTTTCCCGACACCGCAGCATTTGACCTGTGCCAGGAACTGTCCCAGCGCGGCGAGGGGCCGCAGGTGATACTCTCAGCCAGCCCTCAGACCCGGCGCGCATCATACGCGGCGTCGGGGCGGGCGCTGCCGGCTGGGTGCGCAAGGACGAGTCGCTCGATCGGCTGATCGAGGTCATCTACGGCGTCGCCAGAGGCGAGACCTGGCTGCCCACCGGTGATACGGGGGAGGTGCTCCGTCTACTGCTGCGTAGACCTGACGAGGGGCAGAATAGCGGCAGCGACCTGCTCGCCGGGCTGACTCAGCGGGAGCGTGAGGTCCTGGCTTGTCTCGCCGACGGCACCGGGCGACGCGACATGGCCGAGTACCTGCACATGTCGCCCAACACCGTGCGGACCCATCTCCAGAACCTCATGGCCAAGTTGGGCGTGCACTCGGCACTTGAGGCTGTTGCGCTGACCCGCTTGCATCTGGGCAACGAGCGGCGGGCCGTATGCTAACCGAAGACGTCCCCTTCACCGACCTAGCCGCGATGACACGCGACGTCCGCACCGATGTCGAGCAGGCGTGGGCGGGGCTCCTCAGCTCAAGCACGTTCGTGGGCGGCCAAGCCGTCGAGGACTTCGAGCATGCCTGGGCCTCCTACTGCGGTGTCACGGACGCGGTTGGCGTGAGCAGCGGGACCGATGCCCTGCAGCTGACGCTCATGGCCCTGGGGATCGGCGCCGGTGATGACGTCATCGTTCCCGCCAACACCTTCATCGCGTCGGCCGAAGCTGTGGTCCTGGCCGGGGCGACCCCGGTATTCGCCGATGTGAGCCCCGAAACCCTCCTGCTCACGCCGGCGCAGCTCGAGGCGGCCATCACCCCAGACGGCAGCGGTTATCGTCGTCCATCTTTACGGCCAGATGCCAGACATGAATGCCCTCAGCCACATCGCAGACCGGGTGGGCATCGTCCTGATCGAGGATGCCGCGCAGGCTCACGGCGCAAGCTGGTGCGGTCGGGGAGCCGGGTCAATCGGGCGTGCGGGCTGCTTCAGTTTCTACCCGGCCAAGAATCTCGGCGCCTTCGGCGATGCCGGCGCCGTCGTGACGTCGGATGCCGAACTGGCGGCCAGGGTCAGGAGCCTTCGCGATCATGGCCGTAGTCGGCGTTCCCGGCACGAGCACGAGCTCATCGGCGCCAACAGCCGCCTCGACGCCCTGCAGGCCGTGGTGCTGAGCGCCAAGCTCCCGTGGCTCGATACCTGGACCAAGGCGCGCCGGTCGATCGCTGCCCGCTACCGTGCCGCTTTGGGCGACGGGACGGTTCGCCTGGTCGCCGAGCAGCCGGGATCGCAAGGCGCTTACCATCTGGCGGTTGCCCTGGTACAGGACCGCACGTCGGTCCGGCGGCGTCTCGCCGAGGCGGGAATCGAGACCCAGATTCACTACCCGATCCCCTGTCACCGGCAGCTCCCCTACCAGCGCTTCGCCACGCGGCCACTGCCGGTAGCTGAGGAGAGCGCGGGCCAGATCGTCTCGCTGCCGATGTTTCCCCACATGACCGGCAGCCAGGTGGCCAGGGCATGCGACGCGATCCGCGAGGCGGGAATAAAGGAGTCCCTTCGGGCCTGATACGACGAGAGTAATAAATACGAGCCCTAATGAGCCCGCTGATCCCTGGCCGGTCCCATGCTCTCGGCGCGATAGAAAATCACCAGAGGCGGCGGCACTTCACCACCCTAACTGTGCGGAATGCTGCTACGTCAGATGGAGGCTGCGCCCGGCCGGGCGTTCGGGCTATTTTCGTTAAGTGCTAGCAGGTATTGGATTTCGTAACCTCCATTTATCGCGGAAATAGGGCGGGGCCTGCGCTGGTATGGGTACTTGGAGAACGGCAGGGAAACGGGATCTCATGACGGATCTTTCCGAAAGATGGCGGGCGCCGCGTCACCGTCAGGAGGAGTCGGCGTTTAGGCCGGGTCGCGAGGCAGCCAAACGGGTTCTCGATATCGTGGTATCGATAGTCGCGCTCCTGGTCCTGGCCCCGCTGCTGGTAGCGTTGTGGCTGCTGGTGCGGTCGACCTCAGCCGGTCCTGGACTCTTCCGCCAGCAGCGGGTCGGCCGTCGCATGCGGCCTTTTTCCATGCTGAAGCTGCGCACCATGAACATAAGCGACAGCGATCAGATCCACCGCGACTACGTCGCGGGATTGCTCGTCGACGATCAGAAAGCCGTCCCTGGATCGCGAGGGCTATTCAAGCTGGAGACCGATCCGCGTATCACCCCAGTGGGGGCATGGCTCCGCCGGACCAGCCTGGATGAGCTGCCGCAGCTCCTCAATGTCCTTCGAGGGGAAATGTCCCTGGTGGGACCGCGTCCAGCGCTGCCGTGGGAAGCGCAGATGTGGCCCTCGGTTTACCCGGAATACCGGCGCCGGTTCGAGGTCAAGCCTGGCATGACCGGATTGTGGCAGGTGAGCGGGCGCAGTCGGCTGTCGGTGCGGGAATGGCTCTATCTCGACGCCGACTATGTCCGGCGGCGCAGCTTCGTGCTAGACATCGTGATCCTTGTCCGGACGCTGCCGGCCTTGTTCAAAGCCGGCGCCTCGTAACGTCCTGGGGGGCAATGGTGCCGGTCGGCGATTCCCGGCCAGCTTCAGAGTCGGCGCCGGGCCGCAAACCGAATGCAGTAGATACGCAGGAGGCGGTATGAGTACGGTTCTGCTAGTAGGCAAGGGGCCTTCCGCCCGGCCCGCACTGGACTCGCTTGCGGAGAAGTTTGATGTTGTGGGGGTGATCCGGAATGCCCGCCCGAGCCGGGGCCAGGAGGATGAGGTACAACGCCGTGCCGATGAGCTCAACGTGCCTGTCCTGACCGATACGAGTGTGCAGCGGGTCGAGCGGGCAATTATCGAGTACTGTCCTGACTGCACTGTTGTCTCTTCTTATGACCGGATACTGAGCGCCCGGATCCTCAACCTTTCCCGGTTCGTTAACGTGCACTACGCTCTGTTGCCGCGATACCGCGGGATGGCCGCCGTACAGTGGGGAATCCTCAACGGTGAACCTGAATTCGGAATCACGATCCACGTCATGACGAAAGACCTGGATGCAGGGAATATCCTTTACCAGGAGAGGATAACCGCTGACCTGGATGAGATGGCAGGTGGCATTTATTCAAAACTGAACGAGATCCAGCGCGAGGCCCTC
>JBKQQQ010001048.1:0-3478 GCA_052144275.1 Streptosporangiaceae bacterium | reverse complement strand
GGGCGCACTGGCAACCAGACGGCGCAGGTCCGGGTCAGGCCGCCGAACTGGCCCGCACCACCAGGTGCGTGGGCAGCCGCTGGTCCAGCGGCGCGGCCCGGTCCGCCAGCGTGCGGACCGCCAGGGCGGCCAGCTTCTCGACTGGCTGGTGCACCGTCGACAAGGCGGGCGTCGTCATCCATGCCAGAGGCGAGTCGTCAAAGCCCACCACGGCGACGTCGTCGGGGACGCGGCGACCGCTGGCGATCAGCACCTGCAGCACAGCCGTGGCCATCAGGTCAGATGCGACGAAGATCGCGTCGATGTCCGGGGCGGCCTCGAGCAGCCGCCGGGCGGCCCGGGCGGCGCCCGGCCGGGTGAAGTCGGCGCCGAGCTTGATCTCACTCAATCCCGCGGCACGAACGGATGAACGGTAGCCGGCCAGCCGCTCGCGGGAGCACGGGTTGCGCCGCGGCCCGGAGATCATCGCGATCCGGCGGCGGCCCTGGGCTAGCAGGTGTCCGACCGCGGCCGACACGCCTGCCTCGTTCTCCGGGTCCACGCTCGGCACCGCGAGCGCGACCGCGCCCATCGAGACGACCGGCCGGCTCAGGCCGCTGATAAATGCCGCCTCCTCCGCGCCCGCGTTGACCAGGATGGCGCCCATGTGGCGCTGGCTGCCGCCGAAGGGCGCGAGGCCAGCTAGCGATCGCAGCGGCGCGACGTGAACGGAAAGCGATAGGCCGTGGCGGGCCGTCTCCTCGTGCGCCCCGGCGATGACCCTGGCGTAGTACGGGTCGCTGGCGAACTCGCGGTGCTCGGCCACGGCAACGGCCAGCGCGACCTCGTCGCCCGCTCCCCCAGCCAGCTGGCGCGCAGCCGGATCCACCGCCCATCCGGTCGCCGCTATCGCCTGTTCGACGCGCAGCCTAGTGGCCTCGCGCACCCGGCCGCGGCCCGAGACCACACGGGAAACGGTCGCTATGGATACGCCCGCACGCTCGGCCACCTCGGTGATCGTCGGCGGCCTTGCCCCGTGCCGCCTGCCCGCGCCAGCCGATTCCGCCGTCATGGAACGACAATAAGCCCGGGGGCTATGTCCGCGCGCCGAGTCACCGGCGTGCCCGCGGACGACGCCGGTTCGGTCAGGCGCCCGGCCCGGAAGGGGCCGGCCGATCGATCAGCCTGTCGTAGATCTGCTTTTTCACGAGGTCGGGCACGCCGGGATGCTCGCTGACGAAGGTGGCGTAGTCCGTGGTCGTCATGACCAGCACCCGGACCGTATCGACTGCGAGGACAGTGGCGGAACGCACGTTCCCCGGCACCGTACCGCGTTCACCGACCAAGTCGCCGGGGCCGCGTTCTGCAATGACGCGCTCCTGGCCGTCGTCGTCGAGGCAGACTTTCGTCCAGCCATCGAGGATCACGATGACCTCACTGGCCTGTTCGCCCTCGCGCATCAGCGCGGTGCCGACCGGGAACGTCTGCACACGGGCTGCCGATTCGAAGGCCCTGCGCTCGGTCGGGCTCAGGACGCTCCAGAAGTTCACCGCGCCGGCATCACGGGCCGCACGCGTGCGGCTCAGGGTCTTTTCAACATCGAATTCAGGGAGGCGCTCGCCGCGCTGCTTACCTTGCTCGTACAGCCAATCCAGGACGTTCTCCGGGCCATCCGCAGATATGCCTCTGCTCATTCCTGTGCCCCTTCCCAGTCGCGTCGCACGGCCTGAGAAAGCTGTTGCCGCGCGTCACTGATATGGCTGCGAACTGTGCTTATGCTGATACCTAGCTGCGTTGCTATTTCCTCATACTCGTAACCGGCCGCGCGCAGGACCACCACTTCCCGCCGTACCCCAGGCAACTCGCTGATCGCTATCCATACCAGCCGAAGATATTCTCTGGCGTGCATGTTCTCGTCCGGAGACCGCTGGCTGGACTCTTGCTCTACTACGTCACTTGTGGTTTGTTCCCATTTCCGGTGCGGATAACGCAAAATCTGCAGTGCTTCGTTGGTAACAATTCTGATCAGGTAGGCGCGCTGTTGTCGCGCCGTCGGCAGGCCAGCCACGCGCTGCCACGCCATCATTAGCCTGTGGCAGCTATTTTGCGTGGCATCCTCGGTGTCAGCGCGGTTCCCCAGTATCGCGTAAGCGGTTCTTACCATGTCGTCATAGGCCGCGCGGAACAGCGACTCGGCGTCGCCGTACGGGTCTTGCGGTGGCGAGATAGCCGTTCTGCTTGAATCCCCAGTCACTATGGCTTCATCTCACGGATCATGGGTATTACCTCGGCTCCTGGCGCCTGTTCCCGGGCAGCCGGTCCCGGCATGACCAGCAACGTGGTCCCGTCGGGGAGCCGCTCGAAAAGTATGGCGCAACTGGACGCCGCCGCGTCCATCTCGGCGGAATGAGCCGCGACGCGTGCCCGTTGCTGGCAGATCACGCCAGCAACACCAATCAACCGCCATAGCACCACTGCCATGGCTACCACGATGATCAGCAACCACGGTCCCATCATGTTCCTCCTTCCGAGGGTCCCGGCTAATGAGTGCCTCTTACCCAATGAATGCGATAGCGGCCGAAAACGTCCAAGTGCTTACTGACGACGTCTGGCGGCGGTGCCGCTGGGCTTAGAGCGAGGGGCGGCGACCTAGATCGCCATCGTGGCCCGGCAGCACAGCCGGATCGCCGAACAGCGGGCACTGGCCGAGGCTGGGGCATTCGCAGCGCGCGGCGCTCTCGAGCCAGCCGCGGACGATCTGGCCGCGCTCGATCAGGGCGGTGATCTCCGGCAGCTTCTTCGCGGCCACCTCGCGGAGCCGCTCGATGGCGGCCTGGTCATCGGGCGCGGCGGACAGCAGCGCCCTGATCTCGTCGAGGGTGAGCCCCGCCCGCTGCCCGGTCTCGATCACCGCGAGCGTGCGCACCGTTTCCGGGCCGTACACGCGCCGCCCGCCCACCCGGGCCGCGGGGGGCAGCAGCCCGATCTGCTCGTAGTACCGGATGGAGGACGGCCGCCTGCCCGCCAGCGCGGCCACCGCGCCGATGGTCAGAGCAGGCCCGGGATTTGACATCGAGGCGACTTTAACAGCGACCCTGACTGGAGACCGATTCCCTGGGAGGCACGTCATGACCAAGACCACCCCGGTCGCCTGCACCCTCACCCCGGCCGGCCTGGCGGCGCAAGGCGAGCGCTGGCACCGGCTCATGGCCCGGGCGATGACCGAACGCGCCGAGACCGCGGACGGCCTGCGCATCTGTTTCCGCCCGGAGGCCGAGGAGGAACTGCGCACCCTAGTCGCGGTCGAGATCGAGTGCTGCCGGTGGGCCACCTGGATGGTGGAGCGGGACGCCGGCACGATCGTGCTCGACGTCCGCTCCACCGCTGAGGGCATCGCTACTCTGCACGGGATGTTCGCGCTGGCATCAGGCGGGTGAGCGCGGCCACCACCAGGAGCAAGGCGCCCATCTGGAGCACGCTGCGTTCGAAGGCCAGGCCG
>JBKQQQ010001047.1:0-4579 GCA_052144275.1 Streptosporangiaceae bacterium | reverse complement strand
GGCTGAACAGCGTCGTGCTCACGTCCGCGGGGGTGGGAGGGATGGCGACCGGCGGCAGCACCGTGGCCAGTCCCGGGTTGCTGGCCGGGCTGACCTGCGCCACCGGGGTGGACGCCGGGGCCGTGCTGGCCGCCGTCTTCTTGGCCGTCGGGGAGGCGCTCGCCGCCGCCGCCGCGGCGACGGCGACCGTCTGGGATGCGGCGGGCATGGTGGTCATGGCCGGGCTGGTGGCGGCGTCCGCGGTGGCGGTCAGCGTCACCGAGGTGACCGAGGTGGCGGTGGAGGCGACCGGGATCTGGGCTTGCAGCTGGTATGCCGTCGGCGACACCGAGGTGGCCAGGGACCCGATCGTGCAGGTCGCTGACCCGTTCCCGCCCGGGCAGCGGCCGGTGAACTCGGCTGCCTGGCCCTGCGGTGCCGCGGCCAGCGTCACCGACACGCCGGATGCCGTCCCGTTCTGGGCCGAGACCTGGACGGTGAACGATGCCGCCTGGCCACGTTTGATGCCGGACTGGGACGCCTGGACGCTCACGCACAGCTCAGCCGGCGACGAGGACGGCGAGGCAGCCGAAGCAGTCGCAGTCGTCAGGGGTTCACACTGGGAACTGGCGGCTGCGGCAGCGAGCGCAAACGCCGGCGAGATACCCGGCATGCCGCCGGCTAGGCCCCACGCCACGGAAGCTGCGCAGACGAGGCAGGCTGCCAGTACTCGTGCGGTCCCGAGGCGCATCGGTATCATCCTGTTCTTGCCGTTCACGGGTATTCCTGCGCGTATTCGCCGGCCAGCGCGAGCACCTCGCTGACGTACCAGGCGGCGTGGTTGTAGTCGAAGATCGCGGCCGACAGCGCCGCGCCGCCTTGGGCCGCGCCGCCTTGGGCCGCGCCGCCTTGAGCCGCACCGTCGGCGCACAGCATCCGCGCCGCCGAGGGCACGGCGTCCAGCGGGTTCATGATGTCCGGCGGCCCGGTCTGGCCGAACCCGTCAGTGCCCCAGATCCGCCAGGTGGAGGGCAGGAACTGCATCGGGCCCAGCGCTCCGGCGGTCGACGGCCCGTCGTTGGCCCCGTCGCCGCTCTCGATCTCGCCGATGGCGGCCAGCACCGTCCATGACAGGCCCGGGCAGTACTCCGCGGCCGAGTCCTGGTACAGCTGCAGCCAGTTCGAGGGGCGCCCGGCGGGTATGGTGTCGTCGACCGGGAGGCTCGCCGCCGTCACCACCGGGACCAGGCTCACCACCTTGGCCCCCGCGCCGAGGATGTCCTGAACCTGCCGCATGAGCGAGCCTAGGTCGGCGGCCGGCGCGTTGATCAGGACCGCTACGTCGGCCGCCAGGCCGAGCCGGGCGGCCAGACCGCTGGTGACGATCGCGTCCACGCCCGGGATCCCCAGGTCCGCCGCCCCGAACCGTACCTGTGCTGAGGAACCGGCGGAGACCAGGTAGCTGTGACCGGCCGCCAGCCCGAGCCTGCCCGCGGCGGCCCCGCTGGCGATGAGCTGCCCGCCGGACAGCCGGGCCCAGATCCCGGTGGCCGCCGCGGTCGCGGGCGGGGTCCAGGAACGGAAGGCTGGCGGGACGCCGAGCAGGCTGGCCGCCCGCCCGTTGATCACCACCTGGCCGCCGTCCACGGCCAGCACCGCCCGCACTCCGGTCAGCCCGCTGATGGCGTTCACCTGCGCGGCGGTGATACCGGCGGGTAGCACCGCGAAGAGGTCCGGCACGATCAGCTGGCGAGGCGGCGACTGCGGAGCCGAACCAGCCGGGACCCCGCCAGCCTGCGGCGCGGCGGCTGCGCTGGGCAGAACGAGGGTCGCGGCAGGACGGCTGGCCTGGGTGTAGCCGACCTTCACCGCGCCGGTCGCGATCGCCGCCGGTACCCCGGCGCCGAACGCGACGACCACCACGCTCAGGGCGGCGTACCGCAGCCGGATCAGCACGGCCGCACCGCATCCGCCGCCCGCGCCACCCGGGCTAGTTTCCCGGTGTGCTGGTCGCCGTGGCCGACGAGGACGCAGACGACGATGCGGACGAGGACGAGGACGAGGACGGGGAAGCAGCCGGCAAGGACGCGGCCGAGGCCGAGACGGAAGCAGACGGCGACGGAGACGGCGAAGCCGACGAAGACGGCGACGCGGACGGCGACGGCGACGGCGACGCGGACGGCGACGGCGACGGATCCACCGCGGGCACGGCCGCAAAGTGCCACAGCGTCTCACCGGAGAACCAGCACTGGTGCGGCAGCGGCGGCCGGAACTCCAGGTAGTCGATCTTGCCGCTCGCATTCACGCAAGCGAACACGTAGTCCCCGCTCGCCTGCGCCGCGGGGCTGGAGGTGGAACTGCTGCTGTACCCGGCGTTGCTGCTCTCGCCGAAGCTGACCGACCGTACCAGGACCGCGCCAGTGGCTATCCCGGCCAGAGCCACCACTGACATGACCAGGGTCCTGGATTTCATGGCCATCCTTCCGTTCCGCTCCCGGGGCACGTCGGCGCCGTGCACGCATGGTTCGATCGGGCACCGTGGGTCTCCGCGCCCCCGCACGCCGCACGAAACTAGAGCCCGGCAGCGTCGGCCGAGAGGCGCATACGCCATCGCGGCGTGCGTTATCTGGATCATGCGCGGCCTCCCGCGCCCGCCGCCAGCGGGGCAGCGAAGTCTGCCGGTAAGTCCGCCGGTTCGGCGGCCGGGCGCAGCGGCGCAGGGGCGCAGGGGCGCAGGCTTCAGCTGTCCTTCATGTTGCCTGGGTAGCCTCTCCCAACGATGAGGGGCACGAGCCGCACGGCTCATAGGTTACCCAGAAGGTTCGTGCAGGGATTCCCGAATCCTTGACCGCAGAATGGGATACATGAGTAGCGCACACCGAGACGGAATCCGCCGGGCCATCGCCGCCAGGGAACAGGGCCAGAGCAAGGTCCGGTCCACCACCACCGCGGTCACGATGGCCAGCGTGGTGACGGCCGGCGCGCTGGCCCTGGCCCTGCCGGGGTCCGCGCACAAGACCAGCGCGTCCTCGTCCTCGACGTCGACTGGCTCGTCCTCAACGGGTTCCAGCTCGACGAATTCCGGATCCTCAGGCTCCAGCTCGACTAGCTCAGGCTCCAGTTCCACCAGCTCAGGCTCGTCTTCCTCCAACTCAAGCAACTCAAGCAATTCCAGCAACTCGAGCTCGAGCGGCCTCAGCTCTGGCTCCTCGCCGACGTCGAGTTCGGGCAGCAGCCAGGCCACCTCCGGCGGCTCGTGATGCCACGCCCCTGCGGGGAGCAGGCCACAGACGCCGACGCGTCGGCCAGTTGGCGCGCCCTCGGCACGCTGGTTCAGCTGGTGGTGACCGACCCGCGGTGCCTGGCCGAGGCCCGGCGCCTGCTGACGGCCGACCTCGCCGAGGTGGACCTGGCGTGCAGCCGGTTCCGCGCCGATTCCGAAATCCTCGCCCTGCGGACCGTCAAGGATCGCCCCGCCCGGGTCAGCCCGCTGCTGGCTGAGGCCATCGCGGTGGCGCTGCGGGCGGCTAGCCTGACCGACGGTGACGTAGACCCGACGGTGGGCGCGGCCATGTCCGCGATAGGATACGATCGTGATTTCGAACGGATTCAGCAGATCGGATCACCGATCGCACTCACCATCAGAAGGGTGCCCGGCTGGCGTGAGGTCCACCTGGAAGGCCAGTCCCTGACCATGCCGACCGGGATCCAGCTCGACCTTGGGGCGACCGCGAAGGCGTGGGCCGCGGACCGGTCCGCCGGGCGGATCGCGTCCCGGCTCGGCTGCGGCGTGCTGGTCAGCCTGGGCGGCGACATCGCGGTCGCCGGCCCCGCCCCGCAGGACGGCTGGCGGATCCGGGTACAGGACGTGACCGGCTCGCCCGCCGATCCGCCGGCCGGCCCGTACGCGCTGATCGCCATCCGCGACGGCGGCCTGGCCACGTCGAGCACGGCCGCGCGCCGCTGGCAGCGGGGCGGCGACGTGCTGCACCATATCCTCGACCCGCGTACCGGCCTGCCCGCCGAGCCCGTCTGGCGTACCGTCTCGGTCGCCGCGGGGACCTGCGTCGACGCCAACGCGGCGAGCACGGCCGCGGTCATCCGCGGCCGCCGGGCGCTGGGCTGGCTGGCGCAGCTCGGCCTGCCGGCCCGGCTGGTCGACGCGACCGGCGCGGTGTTCACCGTGGCCGGCTGGCCCGACGAGCCCAACCCCGACGAGCCTAACCCCGACGAGAACGAGCCCAACCTCAACAAGTCCCGCCCCGATGAGCTCGACGATGAGCCCAACGCCCGCGAACAGTCAGAGGCTGTTCAGAAGTAACGTGCAGGCTCCGCATACGCCGGTCGCCGAGGATGGATGACATGAACTTCAGAACCGAACCCACGAACGGGAAGCACTGACATGGGCGGGACTACGGTGTTCTGGTACGCCAGCCGCGCGACCGGGATCGTCGCCCTGCTGCTGCTTACGGTCGTGCTGGTGCTCGGCATCCTGGTCAACCGGCAGGGCCGGCTGCCCGGCCTGCCGCGGTTCGCGGTGACGGACCTGCACAGGAACCTTTCCCTGGTCGCGGTGGCGTTCATCGCCGTGCACGTGTTC
>JBKQQQ010001046.1:0-5000 GCA_052144275.1 Streptosporangiaceae bacterium | reverse complement strand
GTGGGTTACGATCCGCCTCGTGAACCCCCTGGACATGCTGGTGAGCCGACTGCCCGACGGCACGGTGCGGACCGACGCGGAGACCCTGCGCGAGCGGGCCATCGATTCCTGGGCGCTGGCGCTGCTGCGGCGCGTCCGGGGGGACGAGCTTCCCGTCCCCGTCGCGGTGGTCTTCCCGGCCAGCACCGAGGAGGTGGCCACGATCCTGACCTGGGCGTCGCAGACGTTCACGGCCGTGATTCCCCGCGGGGGCGGCTCGGGCGTGTGCGGCGGGGCGCAGGCCGCGGCCGGGTCGGTGGTCCTGGACTTGTCCCGGATGAACCGGATCACCGACGTCGACCTGGTGTCGCAGGTCGCCCACGTCGAGGCCGGAGTGCGCGGCGACCAGCTTGAGGAGGCCCTGGCCGGACACGGGCTGACGGTCGGCCTCTACCCGCAGTCGATCGCCATCTCCACGGTGGGCGGCTGGATCGCCGCGTCTTCGGCCGGGCAGGCGTCCACGGGATTCGGGGCGATCGAGGACGTGCTGCTCGGGCTGACCGCGGTCCTCCCGGAGGGCGAGATCCTGCGCTGCAAGCCGGTGCCGCGCTCGGCGGCCGGGCCGGACCTGCGGCGGCTCCTGGTCGGGTCCGAGGGGACGCTCGCGGTGGTCACCGAGGCGACGCTGGCCTGCCGCGCCCGGCCCGCGGGCTGGGACTGGCTGGCCTTCGCCTTTCCCAGCTTCGCCGCGCTGGCCGGCGGGCTCAGGCAAGCCGTGCGCGCACAGGCCGGGGCCGCCGTCATCCGCGGGTACGACGAGACCGACGCCCAGCTGAGCTTCGGGGCGCTCGGCCATGCCGGCGGGTGCGTGGGGCTGCTCGGCTTCCCGGCCGGCCTGCCTGGGCTGGCCGCCAGGAAACAGGCGGCCGGCGAGGCGCTGCAGCAGGCCGGGGCGTCGGGTGAGCTCGGCGCCCGGTACGGCGAGCACTGGTGGCAGCACCGCAACGACGCGGTGCAGACGTACGCCCAGATCATGGGGCCCGGGCGCGCGTTCGGCCCCGGGGTGGTCGTGGACACCTTCGAGGTCGCCGGGCTGTGGTCCGCGGTGCCGAAGCTGTACGCAAGTATCCGGGAGGCCCTGGCCGCGCATGCCCAGGCGGTGGGCTGTCACCTGTCCCACCTGTACCCGTCCGGCTCGTCGCTGTACTTCACGTTCCTGGTCAGCGGCACCGACGACCGGGACGCCGAGGCGCGGTACCTTGCGGCCTGGGATCAGGCTGTGCGAAGCTGTGCCGCCGTGGGCGGAACCATCACACACCATCACGGCGTCGGCCGCCTGAAGGCCGGTTACCTGCCCGCCGAGCTCGGCGAGACCGGCGTGGAGGTCCTGAGGCGGATCAAGGCGGCCCTCGACCCGGCCGGGGTCATGAACCCGCGGGTCCTGCTGCCATGACCAGCCCCTTCGGCCCGCTGGTGGTGATCGCCAACCCGCGGGCCGGGCGGGGGAGGGTAGACGCGGCGCTCCCGCAGGTCGAGCGCGTCCTGCGGGACGAGGGGCTCGGTTACCGCATCGTGCGGACCACTCATCCCGGCCACGCCACCGAGGCCGCCCGGGACGCCCTGCTGGCCGGCGAGCGCTACCTGGTCGCCGTCGGCGGCGACGGGACCGTCCACGAGGTGGTCAACGGGATGATCTCCGGCGGCCGGCCGATCGCGCCCGATGCCGTGCTCGGGGTCGTGGCGGCCGGCTCCGGGTGTGATTTCGTCCGCTCGTTCGGGCTGCCGGGCGACGCCGGGCAAGCCGCCCGGCACCTGGCCGGGGACCGCGTCCGCACCATCGACGTGGGCAGTGTCACCTGCTATGACGGCGACTCGGAAAAGACCAGGTACTTCGTCAACATCGCCGAAGCCGGCCTGGGCGGCGCGGTGGTGGCCCGGGCGGCCGGGCTCAGCCGGTTCCTCGGCGCCGCCCGGTACGCCAGCGGCTTCTGGCTGACGCTGCCGGGCTTCCGCCCGGCGGCGGTGCGGTTCGACGTGGACGGCCAGGTGTTCGCCTGGCGGGCGTTCAACGTGGTGGTGGCGAACTGCCGGTTCTACGGCGGCGGCATGCAGATCTCGCCGAAATCCGACCCCGGCGACTGCCTGCTCGACGTGCTCGTCATGACCGGGCCGAAGTCCGATGCCTTCACCACGCTGCCGAAGGTGTACTCCGGGACGCATCTTCCGCACCGCAACATCGCTGAACTGCACGCCCGCCGGGTGCACGTCGAAGCGGACCGGCCCTTCCCGGTCGAGGCGGACGGGGAGATGCTGGGCACGACGCCCGCTTCGTTCGGGATCATTCCCGGTGTCATCCGCCTGAAGGTGTGAGCCGGAGGGACGCGTCGCGGGTCGTGAGCCGGGTCCGGCGCACGAACACGTCCTCGTCGGTGAGGGCCATCTCCCGGCTGCGGGCCAGGGCCACCTCGACGCCCAGGACGGGCAGGGTGCCCACCACCGGCTCGCCGAGCGATCGATCCTCGCTGATCATGCGGATCGCCTCGCGCCAGTCGTCGCCGTAGCGCTGCACCAGCCGGGCGGCCGCCTGCGGCGGCAGGCCCAGCCAGGCCACCTCGGTCCGGGCCAGCCGCACGGCCGCGACCGGCGACCCGTGCAGCCCGAGCGGGATGCTCCGGGTCCGGCACGGCCCGGCCCCCCTGGCCCCCCTGGCCCCGCCGAGCGCGGCATTACTGAGTGCGGCGGCCACCCGGTCCACCAGGTCCTCGGCCATGGCCCGGTACGTGGTCAGCTTCCCGCCGGTGATGGTGAACAGGCCGGGCGGATCGGTGAAGATCGCGTGGTTCCTGGACAGGTCGCTGGTCCGGGCGTCGCCCAGCTCCTCGTCCTGGCTCAGCAGCGGGCGCAGCCCGGCCCAGGACGACACCACGTCGCGCTCGGTCACGCCCGGGAAGTTCCGGGCCACCGCCGACACGATGTAGTCACGGTCGGCCGCGTCGACCGCCGGGTGATCCAGGTCGCCCGTATAGGGGCTGTCGGTCGTCCCGGCGTACACCCGGTCCTCCCACGGGACGATGAAGATGTACCGCCCGTCGTCCGCCCCCGACGGCGCGACCAGCGCCGCCGTGGTCCGGATCGCCCCCGGGGCGAACACCAGGTGCACGCCCTTGCTCGGCAGCAGCCGCACGCCGCCCACTCCGGCTAGCCCGGCTCCGGCTAGCCCAGCTCCGGCTAGCCCAGCTCCGGCCAGCCGCGTGACCTGGCCGGCCCAGACCCCGGCCGCGTTGACCACGGCCCTGGCCCGGACCTCGAACCGCTGCCCGGTCATCTCGTCCGTCACGACCGCGCCGGTCACCCGGCCGTCGCCGAGAAGCCCGCTCACCCGGGCGTGGTTGGCCAGCCGCGCGCCGGCCGCCTGCGCCGTCCGGGCCACCTCGATGGTCAGCCGGGCGTCGTCCACCTGGCACTCGAAGTACCGGAAGCCGCGCGGCCGGGCACCCAGCCCTGGGATGGCCGCGCGGACCTGCCCGGCGCTCACCGACCGGTGGTAGCCGATGTTCCGGCCGGCCGCCAGCAGCTCGTACCCGGTCAGCCCGACCCGGTACGTGGCCCGGCTGCGCAGGCCACCGGCCAGCATGTACATCGGTACCGGCCGGACCAGGTGCGGTGCCAGCCGGAACAGGATGCCCCGCTCCCGCAGCGACTGGATGACCAGGCCGAACTCGCCGTGCTCCAGGTAGCGCAGGCCGCCGTGCACCAGCCGGGAGGAGCGCCCCGAGGTCCCGGCCGCGAAGTCGTCCTTCTCCACCAGGGCCACCGACAGGCCGCGCGCCGCGGCGTCCAGCGCGATGCCCACGCCGGTGATCCCGCCCCCGATGACCAGCACGTCGAACCGGTCCTCGGCCATCCGGGTGAGGTTGGCGGTGCGGGTCTGAGCGGAGAAGGGCAGCACCAGCCGATGGTAACCGGACAGAGCACGATGGGCCGGATGATCCTTGGCCGTCAGTCGGCGACGCGTCCATCTGCGCACCCGCCGTGCCCGCGCCCCGGCCGGTGCCCGCCACCGCTTTCCCCTATGCCCCATCAGCCCCGCGCCTCCCTCCCGAACCCCGAAATCCGCCCCCGGCCCGCAGCAGTAACAGCAACGATGCTCCATCGTGGCTGTCCCAGCGACGTCGATGCTCCATCGTTGTTGTAAAGCCCGGGGCGGAACCGCGAATGTGGCGTAATCGGGTCTTGACGCGCACGCCAGAGGCGGTATGCGACAACCTCAGCACGACCAGACAGGTCACCGTGGTCACGAACCAGCCGCGATCCGGTAACACAGACGCTTGTCCTCCTCGCCCGAGGCTGGCCGTGATCCTGGTCAGGACGTCGGTCAGGTCATCGCCCGGCCGGACGGAGATCGCCTGCTCGGCGGGGTCTGGCGGCTCCAGCAGCGAAGCGTCCAGCCGCATGTCGGCCTCGGGGACGCTGTGCCGCGTCCTCGTCCGCGCATTCTCCGCCTGGCGCTGATCGATCACCTCCAGCGGAGTGTCGAGGTAGACAAGCACGAAGTCGGCCCGGTGATGGTGGGTCACGGCGGCCAGCTTCCGCCGGTCGGCTCGCTCCAGCAGCAGGTCGTCATAGATCAGGGACTCGCCGGCGGCCAGGATTGCGCCTATCTGCCTGCGGCCCATCTCCTGGACGAAGTCGTACTCGGCCGCCACCGACGAGCCGGGCGGTACGAGGTGCCGATGGGGCAGGTAGATCTCAAAATCGTACGACAGCAGCCTGATGCCCAGTTCGTGGCTCAGCGACGTGGCCAGGACTGACTTGCCGGCGAACGGCAGGCCGCACATGGCGATCAGCGTCGGCCATACGATGCGAGCCCGGGTCATGGGATCTAAAGCTATGGCGGCGGGGCGAAGGCGGTCCGGAACCGGGTCAGGGCGCGGTCGGTGTCGCCGTCGGCGGCCCAGGCTTCCAGGCCGACGGTGCCGGCGTAGCCCATGTCGGCCAGGGCAGCGGCGACGGCCGGATAG
>JBKQQQ010001045.1:0-3522 GCA_052144275.1 Streptosporangiaceae bacterium | reverse complement strand
CTTGCGGAAGTCCATCCCGGCCGCGCGCAGCTCGGTCTCGGTCAGGCCGGTGCCCCCGGCGGTCATCTCGAACACCTTGACCACGGCCGTGCCCTGGGTGCCCCGGTAGCCGCCGACATCCTCGCGGTCGGCGATCGTGTCGGCGGCGATCCGGCCTTCCCGGTTCGCCGGCCCGGCCAGCATCGACGGCACCGGCTCCCCGGTCAGCAGGTGAGCGGTCTCCACCGCGTCGCCGGCCGCGAGGATGTCCGGGGCCGAGGTGCGCATCTGCGCATCGACCACGATGCCGTCGCGCGGCCCGATCTCCAGGCCGGCGTCACGGGCAAGATCCACGTTGGGACGCGCCCCGGCCGCCATCACGACAACATCAGCCTCCACGGACGTGCCGTCGGACAGATCGACCACCAGCCTGCCGTCCTCCCCGTGACGAACTGCCGTGGCGGACGTGCCGAGCCGCAGGTCCACCTCGTGGGTGGCGACGTGGTAGTCCAGGATCCGGGTCATCTCCGGGTCCAGCCACGGCATCAGCCGTTCGGTCCGCTCGACGACGGTCGTTGCCAGCCCGCGGGCCCGGAACGCCTCGGTGAGCTCCAGGCCTATATAGCTGCCGCCGACGATGACCGCGCTGGTGGCGCCCTTGTCGAGCTGGGCGATGATCCGGTCCATGTCGGGGATGTTGCGCAGCACGTCCACCCGCGGGTCATCCGCTCCCGGGATCGGCGGCCGGACCGGCTCGGCCCCCGGGCACAGCACCAGCTTGTCGTAGGACTCCCGGTACGTCCGCCCCTGCGCGAGGTCGCGCACCTCCACTTCCCTGGCGCCGCGGTCGATGCGGATCACGTCCTGCCCGGTCCGCACATCAAGCGCCAGGCTCTTGGCCAGGCTTTCCGGGGTCTGCAGCAGCAGGCTGTCCCGGTCCGGGATAAACCCCGCCGATGTGATACGGCAAACCGCAGTTCGCGAACGAGACGTACTGGTCCCGCTCGAGCACCACGATCTCCGCCGACTCATCCAGCCGCCGCAGCCGCGCCCCCGGTCGAGGCGCCGCCCGCAACTCCTCCCACGATCACCGTCTTCATCTCGCCGCCTCTATCTGCCGGGTCGCGGCCCGGCATCTCGTTGATAGTTCGTGTGCCTGCAGCGGCCCCTCACCCGCCGGGATGAGACCCCTGGCGTCACCGAGACCAGACAGTCCCCGGTCAGGACACCCCGGATCGGCGCTGGCAGGCTGTGTGCCTGACTGCAGCCACCGGCTCCAGCCCATGTCTGGGTCACGGCCGCAACCAGCGGCCCTGTGCGTGTGCCCGGCCGGTACGTAGGTCTCGTGCTTCCTCGAGGGTGCCGGCGTTCCGGCCTGCGGGCCAAACAGCCATGCCCGGCCGTCGGCCGGCGGGTCAGCTGACTTCGGCGGCAGCCCCGGTGCGCGGCGCCGACCAGGACAGGCGGCCGGGGGTTACATCTCCTTGACCGCTTGCTGCAGAGCCTTGTCGATGTCCTTCGGATCCACGCCAAGCTCCTGGGCCGTCTGCTTCTCCGCCCTGGTCACCGCGTTCTCGATCGCTTCCTCGACCTTTGGGCCTGGTTGCTGCTACTGCCCGGCATCGCCGTCGTCGGCCATCTTGGCGTCGGCCACAGCGATCGCGAAGCCCAGCGCCCGGAGGATCTTCCCGCCTGCCGAGACCACCCGGGCCGTGCCCACCACCGGGGCAACCGCGATCATGACTCCCTGGATGTCGTCGGCGGTGACCCCGCTGTCCTCGGCGGCCCCGGCGTTGGCGAGGTAGGAGGCAGGCGGCGCGTCCACCGCGATCAGGGCAGCGATCCTCATGAGCATGAGCTCGCGCGGGGCAAGAGAATTGTGCTCGACCGACGCCGCGGTGATGTCGGCGAGTGTGTCAAGGACAGGCGTATCGGCGGTCATGGGGCCCTCCTCCAGTTTCGCTGGCATCCTTTGCCAGGCGGTTCAGCGAATCCGCCGCAGCCGTTACCCGGCCGCTGCAATCGCAGTCTCAGGCTCACACCCGGGCAGGTGACCCGTCATCACCTACCAGCCGAATTCCCCTAGAGGAGAAGCCGCGGCCAGGACAGACCGGGCCTGAACGCCCGCCCGGGGGCTCACCTGCCGCCACTGCCGCGTGGCATAACCGCTGCCGATCCGGCAAGGGTTCTCGGGGCAGCGGGTCACGCTGCGCATGGACGGGCCGCTGTTGGCGGTCATCGGCTGCGCCGGGATGCTGCAGGATCAACCCCTGGACAGGAACCGCAGCCGCGCCGCCCGCGCGTCCCAGGAGTAGATGACCGCCGTCCCGGCTATGACGTCGTGCAGCGCCCGGCGCCGGCCGCCCACGAGGATGCCCGCGAACCCCAGCCCCAAAAACAGGAAGCTCAACGGGAATGCCAGCGTGCGCACGACCGCCCGGCGCCCGGTTGCGTCGGTGCCATCGTCTCGCACCACCCGCACGCCGAACAGCGCCATGCCGGCGGTCCTGCCGCTCGCGGCCCAGGAATAGGCGAAGTAGATGAACTCTCAGACCGCATACGCGATGACCACTCAGACGTCGCCCCTGTTCCACGCGATGTCCTTGCCGGTCAGCACCCTCGTCGCGAACGTGACAGCGGCGAGGGCGAGCAAGAACACGCCGAGACTGATCCCACGTCTACGGCGAAGGCGGCAAACGCGATGCGAAACCCGCGTACCTCTCCTGCAGGTTCTCCTGGATGACGGGCGGCCCGGAGGGCGCGGCATCGCCCGCGCGCGCAGTCATGACCCTGCCGTGGCCCGCAGCCCGTCAGGCGGGCCGGGTGGTCCGGCGTAGGGGGGCGAAGCCGCGCTATCCAGCCGGCGATGAACTCGTCGAGCCCGACCGTCTGGCTGCGGACCACGTCGAGCGCATCGCTCGCGGCGACTTCCCCTAGGTGAATCCGGGCGGTAGGTGATGCCGGGTCACCGGCCTGGGTGTGAGCCTGAGACCGTGACGCAGCGGCCGGGTAACGGCTGCGGCGGAAGGAGAAGGAGTGGCCATGAGTGTGAAGACTGAGGAAGCCGCGGCGAGGAGGCCTGCCGCGCGGGCTTCTGGCCGGGGTACGGCGCATGCCGCTGGGGATGAGCAGCTGAGCCGGGCGGACCGGGTGGCCCTCGGTAAGGACGCCCGGGCGGTGGCGCCGCTGGAGTCGCACGCGGAGTTCACCCCGGCCGGGAACCGGGATCCGGTCGGCCTGCTGCTGGAACAGGAAAAGACGCGGGTGCCGGAGCTGGTGCCGGTGCGGCACGGGCGGATGCTGGTGTCGGCGTTCACGTTCTACCGGGGCGCGGCGCTGCCGATGGCGGCCGACCTGGCCACCACGCCCACCTCGGGGATGCGGGTGCAGCTGTGCGGGGACGCTCACCTGTCGAACTTCGGGGCGTTCGCCTCGCCGGAGCGCAACCTGGTCTTCGACGTCAACGACTTCGACGAGACCCTGCCGGGGCCGTTCGAATGGGATGTCAAGCGGCTGGCCGCGAGCCTGGCCGTGGCCGGGCGG
>JBKQQQ010001044.1:0-4712 GCA_052144275.1 Streptosporangiaceae bacterium | reverse complement strand
CGGATCGAGGCCCTGCGGGCCCAGTGGACCCCGGCGGCGCGACAGCGGTTCGCCGAGATCAACGCCATTGACAGGCAATATATCTAGTGCTCTAATTTTTGGCATTGGACTACGTGACCGGATGGTGACGGGAAGCAAGGTCCGCGTAACAGGAGCGGCACATGAGCCAGGCCAGCCCTGTGGGTTCTCCGGATGAGGTGGCAGACATCCGGGGCCTGCTCGGACTGGCGGCACGGCTCACGAGTGCCGAGGCTCGCCGCAGCCCTTCCCGTCCCGGTCACGGACCTCGAACACCATTCTGACCGCACGCACGCGCAGCTTCTCGGGTACTTCCGCCGCGCTGGCATTGCCCTGCATCCTCCCCAGGGGTCAGAGCCTCCAAGATCACCGGGGCGATCCGCTCGGTTATGTCCCGGACCACCACGAGAGTGAAGCGGCCGGTCGCGGTCGGCACCGGGCTGAGGCTGATCTCGACCGGGAACGGGGTTCCATCCTTGCGCAGCCCGACCGGGCCAGCCCGAGCGCCCGTTGGCCCGGCTTTGAGTGCCTGAGCATAAGGAGTCTGGTGGCTGCGGTGGGCTGTCCGCAGGTCGGCCGGGATGAGGGATTCGACTGGCTGACCCATCAGTTCGGCATGCTCATAGCCAAACATCTCCTCCAGCCGACGGTTGGCTAGCGCGAGTATGCCAGCGTCGTCGGTGAGGGCCACCCCATCGGCGAGAGCGTCGATCAGCTCCCGCAGCACCGCTGCGGTGATGGCCTCGCTCCCAGACCAGTTACGTGGGCCAACTGCCCCCGGCGCCACTGGCACCACCGGCGCCGGCGCCCCGGCGGCGACCGCTGCTTCCAGGGAGGGGTAGATGGGGATCAGCCGATCTAGCCCGTTGATGCTGAGCACGCGCCGTACGATCGGGGCAGTGACTACCAGCCGCAACTGGATGCCGCTGACGATAGCACGCTGGTAGGCACGCACCACAGCGTCCGCACCGGCGTGATCGCACGAGACTGTCGCAGTCATATCCGCGATCAGCGCGGCGGCTCCCTGGTTGATGACCAACAGCAGTTCTTCGCGGATCTGGCCAGCATTGGTCACATCGATCTGCTCCGGAAGGGTGACGATGGCCTGCCGGCCCATCCACCGCACGGGGTAGGTGTCCTGGTTCCTAGTCACCGCAGCAACCTACGCATATGCGAGGAATCGCAAGAGCCGCAATCGCCCGTTGGAAGCCGCCAGCCCCCTCCACTGGCGGTTCCTCCGGACGGCCCGGCGGCAGACGGGTCCCGTACCCTGATCTGCACAGCATTAGTCATCGCCAGCGGCGCTACGACGTGCATGTCGACGACTTCAAGCCCGAGGTCGGCGATCCGTTGCACGAGCCCGCAGAGGGCTCCCTGATCTGGCAGCTCGGCGCGAAGGGTTGTCGTGCCGGGACCGGTGCTGATCTTGCAGTCGTCGAATTCCGCGCGCAGCGTGGAGCGCGCCTGGCCCGTGAGAGTGATCTCATATGTTGTGATCGCACTATGGGTCACACCCCTCGCAGTCTGCTGGTTCGTGCGTGCTGCCAGCCTGCCTGACGACTGGGTCTGCGTCAGCACCCCTCCGAGGGTGACCTGGGACCATCACCTCGTGGGCGGTGACTTTGGTCACTTCCCGCAACGCTCCGTGCCGCTATTGACTTATGGTTTCTCACGGAACTGCCGGAGAGGACCACGTGGCAGAGGACGCGATAGCGGAGCGCAGCGCCTCACAGGGCGCGCGGTTCGCGCGGACGAAGTTCCGGCCGCCAACGCTGCCTGCCACGCTGGTCACACGATCAATACTGCATGAGCGGCTGACGGCAGGGGCTGGCCAGCGCCTGACCGTTGTGGTTGGGTCGGCTGGCGCGGGCAAGAGCGTGCTGCTGTCGAGTTGGGCGGCGATACGGCCTCCGGGTGTTACTTTCTGGCTGTCGTGCGACGGGGCCGACGCTGACCCGGTCCGCTTCTGGACCGGTTTCATCCAAGCCCCCCGGGCGGTGGAGCCGGGATTCGGCGCCGACGCCGCAGACCTGCTCGCGCTGGACAGCGTGATGTCGTCCGATGTCACCGCGTCGATCGCGAACGATGCCGCGAAGCTGCCTGCTGGGTCGGCGATCATTGTTGACGACTTCCATTACGCGGCGGACACGGTCGCCAGGGACATGACCGATCTTGTCGAGCGCTGGCCGGCCGAGACCGTCCAGCTGGTGCTGGCCAGCCGTAGCGACCCGCAGCTGCGACTGCACAGGCTGCGGCTAGCAGGTGAGTTGTGCGAGCTTCACGACCGGGACCTGCATTTCTCCCTGGCCGAAAGCGCCGACCTCCTGACGAATTTCGGCCTGCACGTCGCCACCGATGAGCTTGCGCTACTGCATCAGCGGAGCGAGGGATGGGCCGCGGCGCTACAGATGGCGGCGCTTTCGCTACGCGCCACCCAAGACCCGGTGCGGGCCGCGCGGGCGCTCGATGTCCGCAGCCACGCGATCGCCGAGTACTTCATCTCTGAGGTTCTTGATCAGCAGCCGCCTGAAGTGGCCCGGTTCATGCTCGACACCTCTGTGCTGGGGGAGCTGACCGTGGGCGCGTGCGCGGCCGTCACTACGAGGCAGGACGCGGCGGCGCTGGTGCGCAGAATTGACGAGGGCAACTTGTTCCTGGTGGCGCTCGATGACGAGCGGACCAGTTTCCGGTACCACCATCTGGTGCGCGAGCTGCTGCGCGCTGAGCTGCGGGCCAGGGAGCCGGCCCGTGAGCAGGCGCTTCAGCTGCGGGCGGCCGAATGGTTCGAGTCCACCGGTGACACCCGGCGCGCAGCCCGCCATTTCCTCGCGGCGCAGCAGGTCCACCGGGCGCTGGCCCTGCTGAAGGACCAGGTCATGACCGAATTCCTGCACGACCCGTCGCTGCCGGCAGCGCTGGATCTGAGCAGGGTAGACCCATCGTCGCTTGCGGATGCCCCCGATCTGATGCTGGCGGTGGCAGGCGACCTGCTGACCTGGGGTGACACCGCTCGCGCCGGCCAGTATCTCGACCTGCTAGAGCGCGCTCAGCCATCGATCTCCCCCGAGTCGAGGCTAGCGGCCCGGTTCGCGGCAATGCGTTCATTCCGCCACTTTCAGCTCGGCCAGGCGGACCAGGCCGTGCGTGAGGCTCTCGCAGCACGGGCCATCCAGGAGGAAATGCAGGTCACCGACGAATGGACCACCGCCCTGCCACTGGCCCTCGTGCATGCTTATCAGTGGCTGGAAGACTATGAGGCGGTTGAGCGCGAGGCCGCTGCGGCCCTTGCCATGTCCGGTCTCACCGAACCGGTCGAGCTGGTGCTGGTGCCCGGTGCGCGGGCGCTGGCATGGTTCGAATCCGGACGGCTGGCGGAAGCCGGTGATGCTGCCAGGGCCGCCGACGTCCAGGCACGGCGACTGGTATTCGACCAGCATTTCTTCGCCCTGGATTACCTGCGCGTGCTGTCCGGCAGCGCGCTAGAGCGGCGGGACCTAAGCACCGCGGAGCGGCTCACCGAGCAGGCGCTCTCGATATCGGAACGGCGGCGGCCCGCCTTTGAGTTCCTGGCGCTGCTGGACCGGGCCGCGATCTGGGCCGCCCGCGGGCAGGTCCGTGACGCGCTGGCAACCGTCGAGGCGGCGCGAGTGGTTCTGGCCGGGACTGGGTCGGTGCTGCTGCTGCGGGCCGATGAGCTTGAAGCGCTACTGCGCTTGTCGCTCGGCGACCCGTGCTCTGCCCGTGAACTGGCGAGCGGTCTGCCCGCCGCCCGCTGCGGCTTGCTCCTGGCCAGGGTGGCGCTCGCCACCGGCGATCACCACGCCGCGCAGGAATACCTGCAATCGCCACGGCTGGGCGAGCTGACCCTGCGGCACGCGCTGGTGCGCCAGCTACTGCTGGCCGCCGCCGCGATCGGGCGCGGCGACCCGATGACCGCTAGCATCATGGGCGGTGCGCTTGAAACAGCCCGCCACGGGCACTTCTTCAACACGGTCGTCACCACTGCACCTCAGGTGACCAGCTACCTGGTCGAGCATTCGGTACAGATGCGCCCGGACCCGTTCGCCGAGCAGCTGATCGCTGCCGCTCTCGAGGTGCGCGCCACCCAGCCGGAAGCCCTCCGGTGCGGACGCGCGCTCGCCGAGCCACTGACCGCTGCCGAGATGCGCATCCTGAAGCTCCTGCCGACCGGCACCTATCTGCAGATAGCCGCCACCCTCTATATTTCGCGCAACACGGTAAAGTCCCGGCTCCGGTCGGTATACCGGAAGCTCGGGGTGACGTCGCGCTCGCAGGCTATCGAGCGGGCAGTCGATCTGCGTCTGATTTGAGACCGTCTTCCTGCGCGGCCCGGCCACTATCGGGGGGTTCCGCGGAGCGCCCGCGTAGGTTTCAGATCCAGCCGTAGCCGATTCGGTACCACATGTGGCTGTACCAGTCGTGGTAGGGGATGACCTGGCCGGCCAGGATCGCGTAGAAGTACCAGAACATCAGCAGCACGCACAGCACATAGGCGCCGACGAGACCCGCGCCAATCGAGCGGCGCAGGGCGCTGGCCGTGGCGGGGCCGAGGATCAGCCCCAGGCACAGCACGATGGACAAGATCAGGAAGGGCTCGAACTCCAGCGCGTAGTAGTAGAACTTGGTCCGCGACACCAGCGGGAACCACGGCGCCCAGCCCGCCAGCACGCCGC
>JBKQQQ010001043.1:0-8700 GCA_052144275.1 Streptosporangiaceae bacterium | reverse complement strand
CCGGCGAGCAGGTCCGGTTCGGTACCGGGCAGTGCGGCCTCATTGACCAGGGCGTCCTGGAAGTCCTCGCCGCGCAGCATCGTCACCAGACCTACGCCGTATTCGTCGTCCGCGGCCTCGATCAGGTCGTCGACGACCCGGGCCATCTGCTCGCGTTCAGCGGCGACCGCGGCATCATGCCGGCGCCTGCGTCGTGATGCCTCCGGGTCGCCGAGCCGCTGCCGTGCTGCGTCCAGGAGCGGCAGGTCGGACACCGTCCAGGCCTGGGCGTCCCCGCGCTGCAGTTGCTGAACCTCATCGGGGCTGAGCCAGGGAGCGCACAGCCGCAGGTAGGCGGGTACCGACCACAGGTCTGCGACGAGGTCAGCCGGCCAGAGCAGCGGCCACCCGCGGTTGAAGGTCGTGAGCAGCTTCCTGTTCTGCAGCAGCGACTTGCGGAGCAGGTCAGCCGGGACGTCGCCGTCGTGGGAGTCCATCAGGATCGTGAGCAGCTCCGCCCAGATCTGGTCGCGCGCCTCGTTGTGCGGAGTACCGGGTTCTGCTGCTTCGAACGCCTCGGCCCAGTCGGCGGCGCTGAGCCAGATGTCGGACCAGTGGGTCTCGACCGTCATCCCCCTGGCGGGCGGCTGCTCGTAGAACCTGACGGCCGTCTCGATCGCCTGCACCAGGTCCGCGGACGACTTCAGCCGGGCCACGTCCGGGTCGGCCTCGGTCGCTGCGGCGGCACCCTCGGCGACGAGGTCCCGCAGCGTGCAGGTCTGCACGCCCTCCTCGCCAAGGCTGGGCAGAACGTCGGCGACGTAGGCCAGGTAGGGCTGGTGCGGACCGACGAACAGCACGCCGCCCCGGCGGTGACCGAGGCGAGGGTCGGAGTACAGGAGGTAGGCGGAGCGGTGCAGGGCGACGACGGTCTTCCCCGTACCCGGACCGCCGTCGACGACGAGAGCGCCGCGGGATCCCGCGCGGATGATGGCGTCCTGGTCGGCCTGGATGGTGCCGAGCACGTCCCGCATCCGGGGCGACCGGCTGCTGCCCAGGCTGGCGATGAAGGCGGACTGGTCGTCGAGCGCGGCGGCGTGCCCGTCAAACCCGTCCGGGGTGAACACCTCGTCCCAGTAGTCGCTGATCCGGCCGCGGGTCCAGCGATACCGGCGGCGGTCGGCCAGGCCCATCGGGTTGGCGTGGGTCGCTCCGAAGAACGGCTCAGCGGCGGGGGAGCGCCAGTCAAGCAGCAGCCGGCGGCCCGCGCTGTCGGTGAGGCCAAGCCGTCCGACGTACACGGGCTCGGGGTTGCCTGCGCTGACCATGTGCCCGAGGCACAGGTCCAAACCGAAGCGGCGCAGGACACGCAGGCGAGCGGTCAGCCGGTGGACCTCCATGTCCCGGTCCATCGCCTTCTGGCCTATGCCGCCGGGCGCCTTGCGCTCGGCATCGAGGCGGTCGGACAGGTCGGCGATCGACTGCTCGAGGCTCTCCGCGATGGCCGCGAAGTGCTGCTCGTCGCCGGCGATCAGCGTCGGGTCGGCCTTGGCGGAGAGGTGGTCGGGAAGGTCAAACGCGCTGGTAGTCAGCGGATCCACGTCATCAGCCCCGTCGGTGCGGATCGCGTCGGCCACGGCGGTCGCTCGTGCGCGGGTCTCGGGGGTCAGCCACGAGTCCCACCAGCGGTTCGACGTCCCCGCGCGACCCATACGCCGACAACGACACACGCATTTCGCGACTCCCATTTCCGCAGGTTCTGGCCCCGGCCGACCATTCTGCGGCACGACCCGGGTCTTGCCGCAAGCCCCCCGGTGCGCTATATGTTGGAAGTGGAGGAGTGGGTACTCTCCTTTCCCTTTATCGTCCGCTGTGGACGGACAAGCCCTTCGCGAAGCGGCGGCGCGCCGCCTACGGCGGTACCGTCGGCCCAGGAGGATCTCCCACGGGGCCTACGGATGCAGCCGCGGAACGAGAAGTTCTTCACCCTCTTCAGCAAGCAAGGCCGGCCCGAACGTCGTCGAGAGCGCCGCCATTCTAATGGACCACGGGTGTGATCCTGGATGATGAACGGCCGGGCGAGCGGGCGCACGGCGGCCTCGGCCGGGTCGCCGCGGTCTTGCCGGTCCGGGCCATCCCGTCCACCGCGCGGATCCCGATCACCCCCCGCTCGCCGCTGTCCCGGAGACGGCGGGCACCGGCCGGTCCAGCTCGCGGGCACGCCCGGTGAACGCGGCCGCGTCGCGCGCAGTCCGTTCGTCGCGGTCAGCGGCCAGTTCGTGTAGCTTGGGCCGTTATGACGGATCGGAAAGTCCTGGTGACTGGCGGGGCGGGATTCGTCGGAGCCACTCTGGTCGAGCAACTAGCGGCGGCCGGCCCCGTACGTGTCCTGGATGATCTTTCCACGGGCCGGGCGGATTCGGTGACGGGCATTCGCGGAGCGCAGCTCATGGTCGGATCGGTTCTGGATGAGGACGCCGTAAGCTCCGCGTTGGACGGCGTCGATGCCGTGTTCCACCTGGCGTCCCGAGGCGTCCGGCACTCAATTCACGCACCACGCGAGACTCACGATGTCAATGCCACGGGCACATTGACGCTTCTCGAAGCCAGCCGCCGCGCCGGAATTCGCCGCTTCGTATATGTCAGCAGCAGCGAAGTCTACGGGTCCGCACAGACAGTACCAATGAACGAGCTGCACCCCACGCTGCCGAACACCGTGTACGGAGGTGCCAAACTTGCTGGCGAAGCGTATGCGCGAGCCTACTATCGCACGTACGGGTTGCCTACCGTAATGGTGCGGCTATTCAACACGTATGGTCCTCGCTCACGTCATGAGGGCGATAGCGGTGAGGTCATCCCCAAGTTTCTGCTAAGGGCGCGTAACGGCCTTCCGCCGGTCGTCTTTGGCGACGGGGCCCAAACTCGTGACTTCACGTTCGTCACCGACATTGCGCGGGGAATGGTTGCAGCGGCAGCGGCGGACGAGGCCATCGGGGAGACCATCAATCTCGGCAGTGGAAAGGAAATATCCATCACCGAGCTCGCTTCGCGGATCTTGCGTCTAACCGGTCACGGCGACCTGGATCCAGAGTACAGGGCGCCTCGTCCTGGAGATGTGCACCGTCTGCTTGCAGACGCCACCAAGGCCCGCAAGCTCCTGCGCTGGGCGCCAAGTGTCGACTTGGGCGAAGGACTGCAGCGCCTGTGCGCATGGCATGAAGCCGTTGGCACCGACTGGTCTGCGGCTCTGGCTGAGGACGCGGAAATAAACTGGACGGCTGGAGGCATCTAGAATGCGCCTCCAGGGGAGGCATTTCCGACTCGGAGATTTCCAACCGGGCGTCCTCTCAATCCGTCATCACGCCTGGTAGCCGGGCCTCCCGCCGGCCGCTGTAACACGTTCTAGAATACCGGCGTCGGCTCCGCAGACCCGAGGGGCGGCCGGATGGCCAGCGTCACGATCAACGTGCTCGACCCGGAGTTCTACGTCGACCCGTGGCAGGCCTACCGCTGGCTGCGTGACGAGGCCCCGGTCTACTGGGATCCCGTCCAGAAGCTGTGGGTGATCTCGCGCTACCACGACGTCCTCGACGTCGAGAAGGACACTAGGCGCTACTCCTCGTCCGAAGGCTCGCGCCCGCTCGTCGACCAGCGCGAGGACATGTCCATGATCAACATGGACGACCCGGGGCACCAGGAGCAGCGCAGGCTGGTGTCCCGCCGGTTCACGCCGCGGGCCATGCGCGGCCACGAGAGCCACGTGCGCGACATCGTCACCGGGATCCTCGACGCGGTCGTGCCGCTCGGGCAGTGCGAGGCCATCGAGGCCATCGCGTCCCGGCTGCCCGCGATCATGATCAGCGACCTGCTCGGCTACCCGCGCGAGCTGTGGGAGCGCGTCCGCTACTGGTCCGAGCAGACCATGGTGCTTTCCGGGCAGACCTCACCGGAGGGTCCCCCGCACGTGATACATCCCGGCATCCCGCCGGTGATGCGGGAGTTCGCGGAGACGACCATCGAGCTGATCCAGGCACGGCGGGCCGAACCGCGGGACGACCTCATCTCGGTCTGGGCCCGTACTCCAGGCTGGGACATCAGGCACATCCTGGACGAGACGATCCTCGTCCTGGACGGCGGCGCGGAGACCACGCGGACGGTCGTCGGCTCGATGATCCGCGAGCTGGCGCTCCAGCCGGACCAGCGCCGGATCCTGATCGAGCGCCCCGGGCTGCTCGCCACGACCGCGGTCGAGGAGTTCATCCGCTGGGTGTCCCCGATCCTGAACATGCGCCGCACGGCGACTGCCGGCCACGACCGGCATGGCCAGCGGATCCGGGCCGGCGATGAGGTCCTCCTGCTGTACGGGGCGGCCAACCGTGACCCGCGCGTGTTTCCCGACCCGGACATGCTCGACGTGACCAGGCCACACAACCGCCATCTCGCTTTCGGCGCAGGGACCCACCTGTGTCTCGGCGCGCACCTGGCCCGGCTGGAGATCCGCGTCCTGTTCGAGGAACTGCTGCGGCGGATGCCGGACTGGGAGCTGGCCTGCCCCGGCGAGCCGCGGATCGTCCCAGCCACCTTCACCCGCGCCTACGACCGGATCCGCATCACGTTCACCCCGAGCCGGCTGTAACGGCCTCGTGACGGCGAGCGGCGGTGCCGCCTCGCTGCTCTCGGCGGTGGTCATGGGGCCGGGGTCGCGGCCCAGAGCCGCTACCGCGATCGCGCGAGCGGCATTGTGGGCTTGCCGCAGGTCGGTCAATGGCAGTCACAGCGCGGGGTGGACGACGTTCTGGCGAGGTTCATCCGAGTGTCCATTAAAGAGCGCATGTTGCGAACATTCTATTTTCATACCGCGGTTAGTGGTTTGCGGTTTCGACGCGCCTGTCGGCAAGCAAGATTCCGACGACTAGCGACCCTTACGCGGCAAGCGCACCCGCCCGCTCAACCGGCAGATGGCGTGTTGCAACGCCGGGCTGAGTCGGTGTTGTGCCGGTTCAGGCGATGGGCTGAGGGTGCGGGTGCAGGCGGTGGGCGAGGGCGGTGTGGCGTCGTCCGGCGCTCCTGGTCCGGACGGCGGCGGCCAGGGCGCGGCGGGATCCGGCCAGGACGACCAGTTTCCTGGCCCGGGTGACCCCGGTGTAGAGCAGGTTGCGCTGTAGCATCATCCACGAGCTGGTGGTGAGCGGGATGACCACGGCGGGGTACTCGCTGCCCTGGGAGCGGTGGATGGTGACCGCGTAGGCGTGCGCGAGCTCGTCCAGCTCGTCGAACCCGTAGTCCACCTGCTCGTCCTCGTCGGTGCGCACGGCCAGGGTGTGGTCCTCCAGCGACATCCCGGTGACCACTCCCACCGTGCCGTTGAAGACGCCGGCGGCGCCCTTGTCGTAGTTGTTGCGCAGCTGGGTGACCTTGTCGCCGATCCGGAACACCCGGCCGCCGTACCGCCGCTCCGGCGCGCCCTCGCGGAACGGGGTCAGGGCATCCTGCAGCAGCAGGTTGAGGTTCCCGGCTCCGGCCGGGCCGCGGTGCATCGGGCACAGCACCTGCACGTCGCGGCGCGGGTCCAGGCCGAACTTGGCCGGGATCCGCCGCGCCACGATATCGACTACGAGCCCGGCGGTCTGTTCGGTGTCGTCGCAGCCGAACCAGAAGAAGTCGCCGAAGCCGCCCAGGGCGGGCATCTGCCCGGCGTTGATCCGGTGGGCGTTGACCACGATGCCGGACTGCTGCGCCTGCCGGAAGATCTTCGTCAGCCGCACCACCGGCAGCGACCCGGCGGCCAGCAGGTCGGCCAGCACCTCCCCGGCGCCGACCGAGGGCAGCTGGTCCACGTCCCCGACCAGCAGCAGGTGCGCTCCCGGCGCGACCGCCTTGACCAGCTTGTTAGCCAGGATCACGTCCACCATCGAGGTCTCGTCCACCACCACCAGGTCCGCCTCCAGCGGCGAGGATGCGTCGAACGACGGCTCGCCGCCCGGCCGCAACTGCAGCAGCCGGTGGATGGTGGCCGCCTCGTGGCCGGCCAGTTCGGCGAGCCGCTTAGCCGCCCGGCCGGTCGGCGCGGCCAGCACGACCCTGGCGCCCTTGGCCCGGGCCAGCTCCACCACCGACCGCACGGTGAACGACTTCCCGCAGCCGGGCCCGCCGGTCAGGACCGCGACCTTTGAGGTCAGGGCCAGCCGTACCGCGTCGGCCTGTTCCGGGGCGAGCTGCGAACCGGTCCGCCGCGAAAGCCACCCCAGCGCCTTGTCCCAGTCCACGGCCGCGAACGCGCTCAGCCGGTCAGCCCGCGCGGCATGCAGGCGGAGCAGGGCTTGAGCCAGGGATCGTTCGGCCTGATAGAAAGGCGGCAGGTAGACGGCGGGAACCTGCGGCGCGGCCTGTGCCGGCGCGGGCTGTGCCGGCGCGGCCAGGGCCGAAGCGGGTACCGCCTCGCGGACCACCCCCTCGGCCGCGGCCAGCTCGTCCAGGCACGGGGCGACCAGCGCGGCCGGCACGTCGAGGATCTTCGCGGCGTCGGCGATCAGGTTGGGCGCGGGCAGGTAGCAGTGCCCGTCGTCGGCCGCTTCGGACAGGGTGTAGGCCAGGCCCGCCTTGATCCGCTCCGGGCTGTCCCGGGCGATGCCGACCGCGGCGGCGATCGTGTCCGCGGTCTTGAACCCGATGCCCCACACGTCCGCGGCCAGCCGGTACGGCTCGGACCGCACCACCGGCACCGACGCGTCGCCGTATTTCTTGTAGATCCGCACCGCCAGCGACGTCGACACCCCGACGCCCTGCAGGAAGATCATCACCTCCTTGATCGCCTTCTGCTCGGCCCACGCCGCGGCGATCATCGCGGTGCGCTTGGGGCCCAGCCCGTCAACCTCGGTCAGCCGGCCCGGCTCGTCGTCGATGACGTGCATGATGTCCACGCCGAAGTGCGCCACCATGCGCTCGGCCATCACCGGGCCGATGCCCTTGATCAGGCCCGAGCCCAGGTACTTCTGGATGCCCGCGGCCGTGGCCGGCAGGACCGTGGCGTAGGAGTGCACCTCGAACTGCCGGCCGTACTTCGGGTGGGCCGACCACCGGCCGCGCAGCCGCAAGAACTCGCCCACCTGCGCGCCGAGCAGCGGCCCGACCGCCGTGACCAGCTCCGCGCCGACCCCAGAACCTCGTTCCGGCGCGATCCGGGCGATCGTGTACCCGGTCTCCGGATTAGCGAACGTGACCCGCTCCAGCACCCCGTCCAGTACCGCGCCGCCGCCCTGGCCGCCCACCATCGCTGGCATGAAGACAATCTTTCACCCGGACCACCCCGGCCGGCGGCCGACGTCCGGAACCTTCTGACTTGGCTCGGCGGTCAAGTGACGTGACGGGCAGCGCGCGGTGCCTGCGGAATCCCTGCCGTGGCGGCCTCGTGCACAGCCGCTGCGTTGTCCTGCTACTCCCCTGGGCGTCGGCTAACGTGGGGTTCTGCTGTGCCATGCGGTTCCCGCTGCGAGAAAGGACGCCGATGCACGCGCCTAGTGAGGACCGCTTCTTTACCGAGCTGAGCGCCTGTACGGCGGAACTCGCCCGGATCACCGGCGGTGACCTGGAACGGCCGGTGCCGACCTGCCCGGGATGGACGTTCCGGCAGCTGGCCACCCACCTCGGGCGCGGCCACCGGTGGGCGGCCCAGATCGTGGCCGCCCGGGCGACCGCGCCGATCCCGCAGCGTGAGGTAACGGACGGGAAACTGCCTGAGGACCCGGCGCAGCACGCACACTGGCTGAACGCGGGCGCGGGCCAGGTCATCGAGGCCGTCACGGCCGCCGGCAGCGATCTGGTGTGGACGCCCGCCGGCATCCGCCCGGCCAGCTTCTGGGCGCGCCGCAGGGCACATGAGGCCGCCGTGCACCTGGCGGACGCTCAGCTCGCGGCCGGCCGGGAGGTCGATCTGGCCCCTGACGTCGCCGCGGACGCCGTCGACGAGTGGCTCGCCCTCATCGCCGCCAGCACCGAGGGCACCACCGACCTGGCACGCGCACGGGTGCAGGAACTGCGCGGAGACGGCCAGAGCCTGCATTTTCACGCCACCGACCGCGGGCTATCCAGCACCGGCGAGTGGCTGGTCACACGTACGGCGTCCGGCGTCACCGTCCAGCACGGCCACGGCAAAGCCGACGTCGCGGTCCGCGGGCCCGCAGCCAGCCTCCTGCTCGTCCTGACCCGCCGGCTGCCGCCCTCCGATCCCGCCATCGAAATCCTCGGCCAGCAGGCACTGCTTACCCACTGGCTCCAGCACACGCCGTTCTGACAAATCCGGGATCCACGCCAACCGAGTTCTCCCAGCGGCATGAGCGAGCGTAGTCGCGGAAGCGAGCTGCGCCCAGTGGCCGGGTGCCGCGCTCAGCGAGAGGCGGCCCCGGAGCGCACTTGGGTCTTTACCGCCGTTGCCTGAAAGGAAAAACTTTTCCGCTGAGGAAACGGCGCGGAGAAGGGCATGTTGCTCGCTGGCGTTTCCGCGGAAGCGCCGGGTCCTGCGCTGGCACCGCGTAGCGTCACCGGAAGGTACAGCCTGACAGATCCGCACCACCTGCGGGTCAGAAGAGTACGACGTATTGGTGGTATCAGTGGTGATACCATGTATATGTGGCAATGACTCTACGATTGACGGACGCGGAAGCCGAGGTGTTGCGTCGGCGCGCTGAGCTGGAACGGCGGCCGATGCAGGAAGTGGTCCGTCAG
>JBKQQQ010001042.1:0-2702 GCA_052144275.1 Streptosporangiaceae bacterium | reverse complement strand
ACCTGCACAGTGCCTATCTCCGGGCCCTTCCCGGGCAGCGTCAGTCCCGCCGACCGCCAGGTGCCGCCGGTGTCGGTGAAAACCCCGGCCACACCCGGCCGCGCGCAGCTTCCCGCCGCCATCGGGTCTTTATTGGGACCGAACGAGACTGCGACCACGCTCGTCAGCCCGCACGAGCGACCGGGGGCGGACGCCGCCAGCGCGCTGCGCGTGGTCAGCGGCGTCCACTGCCCGGCGGCCGCGGCGCCCGCCGTCGGCGCCGCCTGGATCGTGCCGTCCTGCAGCAGCGCGAGGGTTCGCCCCGACGGGCTGACCGCCATGGCGCCCGGGGTATCGGCCAGGCCGGCGTCGAGCAAGCCGGGCGTCCAGTTCTTGCCGGTGTCCGTGCTGGACGCCAGCGGCGAGTAGGCCAGGTTCTGGCTGGGGCGGAAGCCGACGATGAGCGACGTGCTCGCGCCCGCCGCCACCAGCCCGCCATTGTCGGCCACCCCCTCCGGGGTGACCAGCGACCAGCGGCTGGCGCCCGCGGGGCGCACGAAGAGCTGCCAGAAGTTGTTGTGCGAGGCGGCCGATCCGCCCATGACGGCGACCGCCCAGGTGCCCTGCGCAGTGACTAGCGAGGTGCTGAGCGGCGCGGTCACCGTCGGCGGGCCGGGGGTGCTAGTCGTCCCGGACCGCTGCGATCCGCAGCCGGCCATCAGTCCCGCGCAGGTCAGGGCCAGGCCGCCCAGGGCCAGTCTGCGGATCATGCGTCACCCAGGGCCTGGTGGGCGTACTGGCTGAGGAGTACGGAGAACGAGGACTTGGTGCTGCTGGTGCCCGGGCCGGGGTCGGCGGACACCTCCTCGCGGATGGCACCGGATCGGTCGATGACGACGGCCACGTCGTTGTGCGCGGACATCGCGCCGGCCGGCAGGTTCTGCACGGTGACCCCGTAGTGCCGCCAGACCGCGCTCAGCTGGCTGAGCGAGCCGGTCAGGTACCGCCAGTTCGGCACCGCGGCCAGCCCTTCCTGCTGGTCGAACGCCCGGGTGAAGACCACGGACCGGTAGGTCGGGTTGGCCACGACCGCCACCAGCTCGACGTTTTTGTCCTGCGCGCCGAGCATCTGCCCGGTCTGCTTGAACTCCTGCGCGATGATCGGGCAGTCAGTGGTGCACACCGGGTCGAGGAAGGTCATCAGCACGACCTTGCCGCGCAGGCTCGCCAGCGAGACCGTCCGCCCGTCCTGGTCGGTGAGCGTGAAGCCGGGCGCCGGAAGGTCCAGGCTGGCGCTGTTGCCCGCGATGGCCAGGGCCAGGATGGGGTCCGCGGTCCGGTTCGCCGCCGCCGAGGCCATCGGCGCCGCCCCGATCAAGATCACCACCAGCGCCGCGACCGCCGCGACCGACCGGGCCCTAGCCGTCGCCAGCGCGCCCCCCAGCGCCTGAGGCCGCAGTCGCCGACCCCACCCAGCCGGCCCGTCGTTCCCAGCCGGCCCGTCGTTCCCAGCCGGCCCGTTGTTCCCAGCCGGCCCGTCGCTCCCTGGCGGCCCGTCGCCCGCAGCCACCCCCGCCGTGGCCAGCCCCGCCTCTTCCGCCACTTTCGCCTCTTCCGCCACTTTCGCCTCTTGCGGCACTGTGGCCTCCTGCGGCGCAGGCGCCAGGGAAAGGTAGCCGGCCGAGAACAGCAGGGCCATCGGGATCATGCTGTTCGGGTCGGTCCCGAGACCACCCAGGAAACCGAGGTCCTGCACCAGCACCCAGTCGGCCAGGCAGAACACGATCCCGAACCCTGCCGCGTACCTGACCAGCCGGGGTCGCCCGGTCAGGAAGACCGCTCCCATCGCGGCCAGCGCGATCACCACGACCAGGTTGACGGCGAAGCCGTTGCTGGCGGTGAACGAGCCGAAGGCGGACAGCAGGGACGACAGGAAGTGCGGCTGCGAAGTGCCCGACATCGACTGGACCATCCCGGCCAAGGTTCCCGGCTTGCCGTCTAGCGTGCCTTGCCAGAAACCGCGGCCAGGCCAGGCCTGAAGCAGTGCCATCCCGAGGAAGAAGAGCCCCAGGCCGGCCAGCAGCAGCCGCCCGAGCCGCGGGCCGCGCCAGGCGCCCTCCGGCAGCGCGATGAGCGCCCCCGCGACCGCGTAGAGGAGGACGGCGCCGGGCGCCCCGGTCAGCAAGCTCAGGCCCGGCGCGAATATCCCGCCGAACGATTCCCCGAACACCCAGACGACCAGGCCCCAGCCGACGCTGGCCACCCCCGCGAGCCTGGACCAGGGCCCGCGTGACGCGGCGATGAGCCAGGCGCCGATGCCGACCTGGATCCAGACGCTGGCGGCGCCGGCCTGGATGGGGTGATAGGACCAGGCGGTGCCGCCCCAGTTGACCAGGTGCTGAACCCACGCCGGCGATGCCGCCGCGGTCGGCTCGATGACCAGGGAGGCCAGCCCGCCGGCCATCTTCGGCTGCGCCTGCAAGATCCCGTCAAATATCCACAGCACCCCGAACCCGACGCGCAGCAGCCGTCGTGCCCGGTCTTCCGGCTTCCCGCCCGCAGCGCTCGCCTCCCCGCCCTTCGCGGCCGGCGGGACGACCCGCCAGGTACGCGCCGTCGCCCAGATGAGCCAGAGGAAGACGATCGCGATGAGGGCGATCGCGCCTTGGTGGAATAGCGCAGACCTGAAGGCGGCGACCAGCGTCGGGTCAGCCGGGTTCAGG
>JBKQQQ010001041.1:0-3940 GCA_052144275.1 Streptosporangiaceae bacterium | reverse complement strand
CGCGCCGCGCCCGCAGGGTCTCCATCCCGCCGTAGTAGGCGCCCTCGGCCGTGGACAGGTCCAGGTCCCCGCCGGTATAAGCGGACAGACGCACGCCGTGACGCACGCACGCCTTCTCAAAGGCGTTCCAGTCGGTCAGGTTGCGGGTCAGCCGGTCAATGTCACGGACGATCACCACGTCCACCGCGCCGGCCTCGATCGCCGCGATCAGCTCCCCGAACCCGTCACGGGTGATTTCCTTGAACCCGGAGAACCCGTCATCCTTGAAGGTGGCCGTCACGGCCCAGCCGCGCCGCGTCGCGTGGCCGGTGCCGCGCTCAAGCTGAGTCGGTACTGACTCGGCCGCGTCGTAGGTCTCGCTCAGACGGGCGTACACACCCGCCCTGAGCTGGGCTTCCGCCCGGTCTGTCCGTATCTCGTCCATACAGTCCATCATGATGCAAAAACTGAGCTAGCGCATGCGGCGCCTCGTCGCGGCCGGGCTGCTGCCCGAGCGGGCCGGGCAGCCGGTCAAGGCCTGGGTGCATATCTCCCTGGCCGACCTGATGATGCTGGACGGCAGTTCGGCGCTGCTGGAGGAGTGGACGGCGCGGGTCCGGGCGCAGTGGGCCGGGCACCGGGCGCAGGCCTCGGCGGGCGGCGGTGACGGCGGGGCGTGGCTGGACGGTGACTCCGCCGAGGCCGTGGCCTGTGATGCGGCGATGGCCCCGTTCGTCACTGGCGAGGTCAATCCCGGCGCCCTGGATGATCTGGTCCGCCTGTGCGTCGAGCTCGACCGGCTCCGCCACCGCGGCACTGGCGGCGACAGCGCCGGCCAGGACGACACCGGCAGCACCAGTGCCGACGGCGGCGAAGCACAAACCGCGCCTCGCCAGGACACCGCGCGGGCGTGGGAGGCTATCGAGCGTGCGATCATCGGCAAGGCGGTCGACCTGCTATCCGGTCCGGGCGGGCTGGCGTCGTTCTTGCGCCGCCGGCAGCTCGGCGCCCGGCTGGCCGGGCCGAGCCTGCCGTTGGACATCGGCTACGCCGAGACCATCCCGGCCGGGATCCGCAACGCGGTCATGCTCCGGGACAAGCACTGCCGGTGGGCGGGCGGCTGCAACCAGCCCGCCTCCGCATGCGAGGTCCACCACGTCAGGCACAAGGCCAACGGCGGCAAGACCAGCACCAAAGACTGCTTGTTGCTCTGTTTCTTCCACCACCAAGTCGTGATCCACCGGTGGGGCTGGACGCTCGTCCTGAACCCCGACGGGACCACGGCCGCCTGGAACAAGGACAAAACGAAGGTCCTGCACAGTCACGGTCCCCCGGTCCGCCCGGGGTAACCCCGGGTCCGCCGACCTCGGGATCTCAGGACTCGGGCAGCGTCTGTTCCGACACGGCCGTACGCGGCAGCAGCAGCGACAGGACCGCGCAGAGCGCGAACGCGCCCATCGCGTACGGCGCGGTGTGGACCAGCGCCGCCTCGAATGTGTGGCCACTGAGATAGCCGAAGAAGACGGTGCCGAATAGGGCCACGCCGAGCGCGCCGCCCAGCTGCTGCGCGGTGCTGAACAGCCCGGACGCCCCCCCGGCCACCTCGACCGGGACCGCCGCCAGCACCACGTTGACCAGCGGTATGACCAGCAGGGCCAGGCCGGCGCCGGCCACCACCAGGCCGGGGACGACCGGCCACGGGCTGCCGTTCACGCCGACATGCCGGGCGGCCACCGCCTCGCCCAGGATGCCGGCCGCCATCAGCAGCGCACCGCTGGCCAGGACACGCCGGCCATGCCGCTGGGCGAGCGGCACCGCGGCGGGTGCGGCGGCGAAGCTGCCGACGCTGAACGCGACCGCGGTCAGGCCAGCCTTCAACGGCGAGAAGTGCTCGCCGATCTGGAGCCATAGCGTGAAGGCGAGGAAAAATCCCTGCAAGCCGACCGCGAACGCGACCTGGACGCCCAGGCCGGCCGCGAACGCGGGGATACGGAACAGCCCGGCCTGCAGCAGCGGCGCAACCCCGTTGACCTGCCGCCCGGACCGCCTGGCCTCGAGCAGGCCCAGCGCGCACAGGCCGGCCAGGCCGGCCCCGATTAGCGGCCACACCCAGGCAGGCCAGCCGAGCTGACGGCCCTCGAGCAGCGGGTAGACGATGGCGACCAGCGATCCGGCCAGCAGCACCGCCCCGGGTAGGTTGGGTCGGCGCGCCGCCGGGTCCCGGGTCTCGGGCACGAAACGGACGCCGGCGATCAGTGCGCAGGCAGCCACCGGCACGTTGACGAAGAAGACCGAGCGCCAGCTCCAGCCGAATAGGTTCGCCTCGGTCAGCACTCCGCCGAGGAGCAGCCCGACCGCGGAGGCGACGCCGAGCATCGCCCCGTAGATGCCGAACGCCTTACCCCGTTCCTCCCCGCTGAAGATGGCGCGGAACGTGGCGAGCACCTGCGGCGCCATGGCCGCGGCGGCGGCGCCCTGCACGACGCGGGCGGCGATCAGCTCCGCGCCGGACATCGACAGCCCGGCGCCCAGGCTCGCTAGCCCGAACAACCCGGCGCCGAACAGGAACAGGCGCTTGCGCCCGAGCAGGTCGCCGAGGTTCCCGGCGATGATGAGCGCCGCCGCGAACGCCAGCATGTACCCGGACACCACCCATTCCAGCTGCGTGGCGTCGGCGTGCAGGTCACGGCGGATGGACGGCAGCGCCACGTTGACGATCGTCACGTCGATCATGTCCATGAGCGCCCCGACGATCAGGACGATCGCGGCCAGCCAGCGCCGGGGGTAACCGGTCGGCGTGGCCCGGCCGCCGGTGACGGCAACCTGACTGGTGGTCATATTCCAGACTCCCTCGAACTGAGATCGCTTCTCGAACGATGTTCTATCATCGACCAACGATCTAGTCAAACAGTGTTCGATACTGGTACAGTGTTAAAGAGGGGCGGGATGGCGCCCGGCGTACGAGAGAGGTCCTGGTGACGGCGAACCCGGCGGGCAGCACAGCGGCGTCCGGTTCCTCAGGGTCGTCCGGTGCCGAACCGCAGATCCCGCCGCCGCCCTGGCAGCGGCTGCCCGACCGGCAGGCCCGGCGGCGGCGCGAGCCGATCAGCCGGGACGCGATCGTGACCGCCGCCATCCGGCTGCTCGACCGCGAGGGCCTGGCGGCGCTGAGCATGCGGCGGCTCGCCGAGGAGCTCGGCACCGGCGCCGCGTCGCTGTACTGGCACGTCGGCAGCAAGGACGGCCTGCTGGACCTCGTGCTGGACGAGATCATCGGCGAGGGGCAGGTGCCTGACCCGGATCCCCCGCGGTGGCGGGAGCAGCTGAAGGACGTCGCCCGGGCCCAGCGCCGCGCCAGCCTGCGGCACCCGTACCTCGTGCGCATCACGATCGGCCGCATCCCGATGGGACCGAACGCGCTGCGTTACTCCGAACGGGTGCTGGCGATCTTGCGGGCCGGCGGGTTGTCGCCGCGGCTGGCCGTGCAGGGTTACCTACTGCTCATCGCCACGGTGAACGGCTTCACCGTGGACGAGACCGGAGTGGAAGACGGGACCGACGGAAGCGCTCCGCGCACCGACCCGGCCAGCCACCAGGAAGCCGCGAACATGGCCCGCGACTACATCGCCTCACTCCCGGCCGACATGTTCCCGCACATGACCAGCCTGGCCGATGAGTTCGCGTTCTCCGACGCTGATGAGCGCTTCGAGCTGCTCATCGACATCTTCGTCGACGGGCTGGCCCGCCGGGCGGCCGCGGCCTTATCAGTCCGGCCGGTGCGCTAGGGGCCCGGCGGCGTGCCCGGTGCGACCTGCCGCACCGCGCCCGGCTGCTTGCCCTGCACCGCCGGCTGCACCGCGGGCGGCGGTCCGGTGCGGATGCCCCCGAGCGAAAACTGGTGTATGACGGCGAAGGACCAGGCACCGAGCCCGAACATCGCCACCGCGACGGCACCGGATGT
>JBKQQQ010001040.1:0-6720 GCA_052144275.1 Streptosporangiaceae bacterium | reverse complement strand
GACGCGGACGCGCTGCCCGCGATCGCGAGGAAGTCGCAGATCCCGGTCATCGCCGACATCCACTTCCAGCCCAAGTACGTGTTCGCGGCGATCGACGCCGGGTGCGCGGCGGTCCGGGTGAACCCGGGCAACATCAAGCAGTTCGACGACAAGGTGGCCGAGATCGCCCGCGCCGCCGGCGACGCCGGAACCCCGATCAGGATCGGCGTCAACGCGGGCTCGCTGGACAAGCGGCTGCTGGCCAAGTACGGCAAGGCCACCCCCGAGGCACTGGTCGAGTCGGCGCTGTGGGAATGCTCCCTGTTCGAGGAGCACGGGTTCCGCGACATCAAGATCTCGGTGAAGCACCACGACCCGGTGGTGATGATCAACGCCTACCGGCTGCTCGCCCGGCAGTGTGACTACCCGCTGCACCTGGGCGTGACCGAGGCCGGGCCCGCGTTCCAGGGCACGGTCAAGTCCGCGGTCGCCTTCGGCGCCCTGCTGGCCGAGGGCATCGGCGACACGATCCGGGTCTCCCTGTCCGCGCCGCCGGTGGAAGAGGTCAAGGTCGGCATCTCGATCCTGGAATCGCTCGGCATGCGCCAGCGCGGCCTGGAGATCGTGTCCTGCCCGTCCTGCGGCCGCGCTCAGGTCGACGTGTACAAGCTGGCCGAAGAGGTGACCGCCGGCCTGCAGGGCATGGAGGTCCCGCTGCGGGTCGCCGTCATGGGCTGCGTGGTCAACGGCCCGGGCGAGGCCAGGGAGGCCGACCTCGGCGTCGCCTCGGGCAACGGCAAGGGCCAGATCTTCGTCCGCGGCAAGGTGATCGCCACCGTGCCCGAGTCCGCGATCGTGGAGACGCTGATCGAGGAGGCCATGCGCCTCGCCGAGCAGGGTGCGGTGACCACCGGCGAAGGCCAGCCGGTGGTCACCACCTACTAAAGGCTTAGGCGGACTGTCTGGTCATGGACCTGGCCAGCATGCTCTCGGCGTAGATGATCTCGCCGACCTGCTCGGCCACCTGGACGCGAGCGTCGGTGGGCAGCATGTCGTCGGTGATGAGCACGTCCACCTCGCTCAGCCGGGCGAACGAGCTGAGGCTGACCAGGCCCCACTTGGTGTGGTCGGCCAGCACGACGACGCGGCGCGCGACCCGGATCAGGGCCCGGTTGGTCTCCGCCTCCGCCAGGTTGGGCGTGGTGAGCCCGGCGTCGGGGTCGAAGCCGTAGCAGCCCAGGAAGAGCAGGTCGAAGTGGAGCGACCGGATGGTCAGGTCGGCCACCGGGCCGACCAGGGCGTCTGACGGGGTACGGACGCCGCCGGTCAGCACGACCGAGTCGGCCGTGCCGTCCAGGCCGCGCGTCCCGGTGAACAGGTTGGTCACCCGCAGCGAGTTGGTGACGATGGTCAGGCCGGGCACGTCGAGCAGGCACTGCGCCAGCGCGAACGTAGTCGTCCCTGCGGCCACCGCGATCGCGGTGCCCGGCGTGACCAGGCTCGCGGCGGCGCGGGCGATAGCGGTCTTCTCCGGGCGCTCGAGCACCAGCTTGGCCTCGAAGCCTGGCTCGTGACTGGCGGGCGTCCCGGGCAGGACCGCGCCGCCGTGGACCTTCTCGACGAGGCCGTCCCTCGCGAGCACCTCAAGGTCCCTGCGAATGGTCATATCCGAAACGCCGAGCCGCTGAGTGAGATCGCTGACGCGGGCGCTGCCATCGCTCCTGACGGCCTGCAGGATGAGCGACTGGCGGTGTCTGGCAAGCATTACGTGCTTCCCCTCCATTCATGCCGGACGGCGCCGGGGCCGGGCGGTCGGCCCCGGGTTGCGCCATCCGTCCCCAGTGAGACGTTTGCGAAGCGTGTTCGGTTCCGGGCGCGGTTGTGTGATGCGGACGGGACTTTTGCCGCATGGCTTGGGACGTTGGTCCCTGAGCCAGCCGGTTCGCTGCGCTCCAGCATGGCTTTCGTGACCACAATGACCTATGAGGTACATCGGCCCACTGAGATGCCTGCGGTCCCGAGGCATCCCGGCCCGGGAGCCCCCATGAACGACGGCGAGGCCCCGGGGCGCCGGAACCCCGGCGAGCGTATCAAGGGTGTTTCGTGTTCGTTGCCGTACAGTGACTTGTTAGCGTTAACATCGTCACACATGTTCTTGTCTGTGATGAATTGACCACTGTTGTAGGGCGAGGGTGTGGTTGCGCGGAGCTATCGGTGAGGCACGATCTGGCACGGCCATGGAGATGACCCGGACCGGTCTATCCGGCTGCGGCGTGAGGGGGGATGCGGCAAACAAAGGCTCACGCCCGCGATTGCTCGTTTTGCTGAGCGGGCATGTATGTGCTCATGCTGAGGCTGATATCAAAACGGGCTCGTTACATTATCGAGCTTGCGTGGTGTCTTGACAGGTGATCACGAACAGACTTAGCGTCAGCGACGGTTCGTCAGGTTGCGCTGAATGCCGGTCGCATTATGGCCACAGCGCGGTCACGCTGGGCGATCCGCCGGAGCGGACATCTGAATAAGAGTGTCTTTCGCGTTATCTCTCTCGCGACGAAGTCGACGGGACTCGCCGCGCACGCTGCGGGCTTGGCTCGGGAGAGTATCCCGTCCCAGGGAAAATTCCATGGAGGTCCTCAGATGAAGAAGAAAATCGACCCGGTAGTCGACGAAGCGATTGAGACCCTGAACATGAAGGACGGGCCCTCTCGCCGTCGGCTGCTCGAGGGGGCCGGGCTGTTCAGTGCCACGGCGGCCGCCTCGGCGCTTCTCGCGGCGTGCACCTCGTCCAGCTCAAGCAGCGCCGCCCCGACGGCGGCGGCGTCGTCGAAGGCCGCGGTGGTGGGGAACTTCCCGGCTACCCCGGCCTGGCAGTTCTGGTTCGTCAACCACGTCACCACGAACCTGTTCTTCGTGCCGACCCAGAACGGGATGGCCGACGCGGCCAAGCTGCTCGGCCTGCCGACGCCGAAGTGGGGCGGATCGACGACCTCGACCGCCTCCGAGATGGTGTCCTACCTGAACACCGCGACCGCCGCCAAGGCCAACGGCATCGCGACCACGGTGATCAACGCCACCTCGTTCACCACGCCCGTGATGAACGCGATGAACGCCGGCATCCCCGTGATCAGCTACAACGCGGACGGGGTCGTTAGCAAAGGCGTGGCTGACATCGGCACCAACCGGCTCTGCTACGTGGGCCAGGCGCTCTACAACTCCGGCGTGGCGATGGGGAACCGGATCAAATCCCTGGTCACGACCCCGGGTGAGGTAGTCATCTTCATCGCCACCCCGGGCACCGGCAACATCCAGCCACGCTACGACGGCGCCGCGTCGGTCCTGACCCCGGCGGGGTACACCGTGAAGGAGATCGCGACCGGAGCGCTGACCTCCGGGGAGGGAGCGGCCGAGAAGGCGTTCCTGACCGGCGCAAAGTCGACGCTCAAGGGCGCGTTCGCGGTGGACGCGGGCTCGACCGAGCAGCTCGGCCCGGCGCTGGCCAGCGTCGGCCTGAAGATCCCGGCCGGCGGGTTCGACCTCACGCCGGGCACGCTGACCGCGATCAACGCGGGCCAGCTCAACTTCACCATCGACCAGAACCCCTACCTGCAGGGCTTCCTGCCGACGCTGTACCTGTACCTGTTCAACCTGACCGGCGGGCTCGTGGCCCCGCCGAACACCGACACCGGCCTGACCTTCGTGACGAAGTCGACCGTGGGGCCGTACCTCAATACCAAGACCTCGTACGAGGGCTCAGCCCCCCCGCCGCCCACCCTCGTCCCGCGGTCCGGCCCCATCCAGAACCCGCAGGCGACGACCAGCGTGTAACGCGACGCAGAGGCCTATAGGTAAAAACGCGCCGGCGTCGGATACTGGTCATATTCGCGGGCCAGTAAACGGCGTCGGCGCGCCGCTGAGCGAGCGGAAGGGGATGCGCAGGTGAGCGGAGCCGTACAGCAAGCGCCCGAGGTCGTCGGCGGGCCGCCAGGACAGCCGTCGCGGGGCGTCATGCGGGCGCTACGAGATGTCGGCGCGCTGCTGGTCCGGCAGCGGGAGGCGACCGTCTTCATCGTCGACGTCCTGCTGATCATCTACTTCGGGCTCATCTCGTCGGTCGGGCGGCACGCGTTCTTCGTCCACATCAACTTGATCACCGTGACCCAGCTCGCGGCGCCGATCATCATCATCGCGCTCGGCGAGGTCATGCTGCTGATCTGCGGCGAGATCGACCTTTCGGTCGGGTTCACCTACCAGCTCACGCCCTTCATCATGTACTTCCTGATCGCCGACTACCACTTCCCCGGCCTGCTGGCGATACTGATCGCGCTGCTCGCCGGCGTGGTGATCGGGTGGTTCAACGGCTTCCTCACGGTCACGCTCGGCCTGCCGTCGTTCATCGCGACCCTGGGCACCGCATTCGTGATAAACGGGATCGTGCTCACCGCGTCACACGCCGAGCAGCAGAGCATCCCGCCACAAGTGCAGGGCATCGGCCACTGGATCGGCCAGTTCGGCTGGGCCGAGATCACCTGGGCCATCATCCTCACGGCCATCTTCCACATCGTGCTCACCCGGACCCGGTGGGGGCTGCACACGGTCGCCACCGGCGGCAACCTGCTCGGGGCCAGGGAGGCCGGCGTCAGCGTCGCCCGGATCAAGTACGGGAACTTCATGCTCACCGGGTTCCTCGGGGGCTTCGTCGGCCTCCAGGTCGCGTTCCAGATCACCATCATCGACCCGACGTCCGGCGGATTCACGCCGATGTTCTACGCGGTGGCCGCCGCGGTCATCGGCGGCACCGCGATGCTGGGCGGCTCGGGCACTATCATCGGCGCGTTCCTCGGCGGGATCCTGATCGCCGTGCTGTTCAACGGCTTCGCCGTGATCGGGATCAGCGCGAACCCGCTGCCCATCCTCCTCGGCGGCGCCATCCTGATCGCCATGATCGCGAACGTGCAGCTGACCCGGCTACGCGACAGAGGAAGGGCCTGAGATGACCGAGCAGGCGCAGCAGGACGCGGCCGTTCTGCCGAACCCGGACGGCGACGTGCTCCGGGTCGAGCACATCTCCAAGAAGTACGGGGCCGTCACGGCGCTGGTCGACGTGAACATGCACCTCCAGCGCGGCGAGGTGCTCGGCCTGATCGGCGACAACGGGGCGGGCAAATCCACCCTGCTCAAGATTCTCTGCGGCTTCCAGCCGCCCACCAGCGGGCGGATCATCCTGGAGGGCCAGGAGATCACGATCAAGTCGGTCGACCACGCCCGCTCGCTCGGCATCGACGCGGTGTACCAGGACCTCGCGCTGGTCAACCAGCTCACCGTCTACCACAACATGTTCCTGAACCGGGAGAAGGTCCGCTGGCCGCTGCTGAGCAACAAGTCCATGCGCAAGGAGGCCAAGGAGCACCTCGACGACATGGGCGTGAACATCCCGTCGGTGGATGCCCAGGTCGCCAAGCTGTCCGGCGGGCAGCGCCAGGCCATCGCGGTCGCCCGCTCGGTCTATTCCGAAGCCAAGATCTTGCTGCTCGACGAGCCGCTGGCCGCCATGGGCGTGAAGGAAGGCGCCATCATCCTGGATCTGGTCAACAGGCTCAAATCGCAGGGCAACGTCTCGATCATCATCATCGCGCACAACTACGGCCAGGTGCTCGAGGTGTGCGACCGGGTGAACCTGCTCCAGGGCGGCCGGATAACCCTGGACAAGCTCAGCAGGGAGACGTCGGCCCAGGAGCTGACCGACCTGGTGGTCGCCGAATACAGGAAGGCGCTGGAGGAGCGCCACCGCGCCGCCTCCGCCTGATCGAAGCGCGCTTGCTCCGCGCCGATCAGGAAATCTCCCAGGTCAGAGTGGTTGCACGGGCACGGTGGCCAGCCCCAGGAGCGCACCGACAGCGTGCATCTCGTCGGAACGTACCCGGACGCCCGCCACAGACGGCCACTGGGAGAGGATCTTCTGGCCCAGCCCGGCCGATCCGCTCTCCAGCCGCCGGCCGAGCGCCCGGATGGCCGACTCGGCCTCTCCGTTTACGTGGTGGCCGTCCGTCGCCGCAGCCGGGCTGGCCGGCGCGTCGGCCCGGGGATCGATGCGTCCGACCGCCGACTGCCAGCTGTCATCGACGGCCCGGTACCTGAGCCTGGCCAGGACCTCGTTGATCGCTGCTCGCATCTCCGGTGGCAGCGCGGCCGCCGGTGCGGCGACTCCCTGTCCCGTCGAGCCGGCCGAGACGCGATCGGTGAACCAGATCTTCTCGTCGCCCGGCCCTCGCGACTCATGGGAGACGGTGAAGCAGGCCCGCGTGATTCCGGGCGCCGGGCTGGCGCCTATGAAGGCGAGGACGCGGGTCATGACATCCTCTGGAGCGGTGACCAGATCCTCGTAACGGACAATGGTGCAGCGATCGGGACTCTTGTCGTGGAATTCGAGGATAGCCTGGTTGCAGGAGATCCAGTAGGCGCCGATCGCGACGACGGTATTGCCGGGGTACTGGGCGACGAACGGATCGAAACCGTAACGGCTCACCCCCCAGGGGCAGTTGCGCGCCCGAGAAGATGACGTCCATAGGGTGCCGTACCAGGCAGATGAACCGCGCCTCTGGATAGACCTTCGCGATAAGGTCGGCGCATTGATATGTGTCCAGTGACTTGTCGCACCACCGCCTCTTGCCGCGCTGTTCGAGATATCTGCCGTAAGCATTGTCGAGGACCTCGCGAATCGTCTTAAGGCCCTCGGGTGAG
>JBKQQQ010001039.1:0-41493 GCA_052144275.1 Streptosporangiaceae bacterium | reverse complement strand
TGGGGCGAAAGACCCTGCGCAGCCTGGACTTTCTCCTCGCGGACCAGGCCACCCTCGGGCCGGGACCGTCGCCGGCCACCTCGCCGACCGGATCGGCCGCAAGCCCCCCATCGTCGCAGGGATGCTGATCCAGGCCGCCGGGCTGGCCGTGATCACCATCGGCATCTCCCACGCTCTGGCCGCCGGGCTGACCCGGGGCCTTCCTGCTCGGTACCGGCACCGCCCTGGTCTACCCCACCCTGCTGGCCGCGGTCAGCGACGCGATCCACCCCGCCTGGCGGGCGACCGCGCTTGGCATCTACCGGTTCTGGCACGATCCGGGTACGCCATCGGCGCCCTGATCGGCGGAATCACCGCCACCCTCGTCAGCCTCGACACCGCGATCGGCGTGGCCACAGTCCTCACCGCCGCCTCTGGCATCCTCGCATGGGCATTCATGAAAGAAACCCACCGCCAGCCGCAGGCTGAGCGAGCACGCCGCCCATCACTGACGGGCCGTCCCTGGACCTCAGCGGAACCAGCGGCCGGCGCCGCCGGGCGAGACCGCCGTCGCCCTGATCAGCGAGCGGTATCCTCAGCCACGCCGCAGGCGGTGCTCATCCACCTGCCAGCGGCCCGCTCCGGCAAACTGCGCATAGCCCGCGCCCGACGGCGCCGCCAAGCGCGCACAGCCCCGGAGCCCGGCCTCACGCGCGGCGACCCCATACCTGGCAGCCGGACCGCGGGGGCGTGTCACGGTCAGCAGCAGTCGTCACCGTGCCAGGACCGGATGCCTTCCCGCACTGCTACCGCGGCAATGCCCAGGCCGATGACGGGATCGATCCACCAGCCGCCAGGCCAGGCGGCGGTGACGGCCAGGCCGACGAGCACGGCGGCGGCCTGCGCGGCGCACAGGTAGTTCTGGGTGCCTTCCCCGGCGGTCGCGGCCGAGCCCAGCCGGGCCGCGAGCTTGTGCTTGGCCCGGCCCAGCAGCGGCATCACCGCCACCGCGACCGCGGTCAGCGCGATCCCGATCACGGTGGTCCCGGAGTGGTGACCGGTGACCAGGTCGCGCACGGATTCGGCGGCGATATAGGGCGCCAGCAGCCAGAACGAGACAGCGACAGCGCGCTTGGCGCGCCGCTCGGCGGTCCCGGACAGGGCGCGGGTCCCAGTAAACCGCCAGATCACGATCACGCTGGCCAGGCCCTCCACCGCGCTGCCCAGCGCCCATCCGGTCAGCGCGATCGACCCGGCCGCCAAGCCCTGCCACAGCCCGATGGCACCCTCGGTGCACATCCATCCCAGGCTGGCCCACGCCAGCCAGCGCGCCAGCCGGGCCGCGCGCCGCCACCCCGCATCGCGCACCGTCGGCATTCTCGGCTCCGCGCACGAGCCGCCCGGCAGGCAGCAGGCATCCAGGACGGGAATCTCCGGCTGGCGTTCCGGGCGGGCAGCAGTCACGGCACTTCCCCGCCGCAGGCGTCTATTCCCCAGGCTGGGCACAAGGCGACGGCGTTGCCCGTCGCGGCCAGCACCGTCTGCGCCGCGGCCAGCATCTCGGCCAGCGCGGGCTGGGCCAGCCGGAACACCGAGGCCCGCCCGGCGGGCTCCGAGGTCACCAGCCCGCAGTCCCGCAGGCACGCCAGGTGCTTTGACACTGTCGACTGCGCCAGCCCCAGCGCGGATACCAGGTCGGTCACCCGCGCCGGGCCGCTGGCCAGGCGGCGCACGATCATCAGCCGCGCGGGATCAGCCAGCGATCGGAACAGGGCCGCAGCCGGGGCAAGCTCCACCCGCTCGACTTCGGCATCAGGAGCTATCATCGCCATACGACGATGATAGCTCTGTATAGTCATTGATCGCGGTCAGAGCGGCCGGCGGGCGGGACCGGCGGAATCGACTTGCCTCCGTCAAGGCTGTCCGACACGGGCGAGCCGACCGCAAGAGAGTTCTTCCGCCGTATAGTCCTGTGCTCGGCCTGCCGCGTGCAATGCATCAGCGAAACCCGCTGCTTCTGCGGCAGTAATCTTGCCCTGCCTTATCATGAGGTGCAGCAGTTTGTGCACGCTAAGCGGCTCCACATCGTGGTTCTTCGCTGCGACGCGTGCATTGTAGTCATCGCATAGCATCAGCGGCTTCAGTCTCTGCGCGCGACATGCCAGGGAGATCACCGCAGCTTCCCCGAAGTGTTCCATGGGATGCTTCAGGGGGCGGCCGCCAGCGATCTCTTCTTGCAGGCTGACTGCTAGTTCCACACCGACGGGGTCATCGAGCGTGACCGATTCAGGAAGCCAGTCCAATTGGCTTAGTGCCGTACCCGCCCATGTTGCCGTGATATCGGACATCATGGCCAGTTCTTCCAGCTCCGTCACCACCGCTTTGACCAATACCACGCGGTGGGCCGAGAGCGTCGCTATCACCGCTTGTTGAAGCGGCAGATGAACGGCCAAGGTCCTGGTTTCGGGAAACCACACAGCTGTTCGTCGTCGTCACGTTCTAGCAAGGATGCAAGTACTGAAAGGCCTAGGCGTTGCTCCTGGGCCCCAGTGAGCGTCTGGCGCGTCAGCCGCTCCGGGGGCCGACGGATGTGGCTAACAGTGGTTGCTGCGCCCGATGGGGCAACATCGCGGTGCCGCTCGACGAGGGATGTCACACCGCGGCTGCGCAACTGCTGTCCGTCGTCGTAGCTCAGCACGCCTATGATGTTGAGCTGGTAAATCAGGGCTGCCATCGACACACCGAAGTGCTCCATCAACGCTATGACAGCCCGCTCGCTGACCGTGTTGGGTTCTACACCGAGCCACGCCAGCACCGACCGAACGCCTCGTTCCGGCATCAATAGGTGCCCTGCGAATGCACTTGCCCGCCGCTCGACGGCGGTATCAGCGAACATGTCGTGCTCGGCTTCCTCAACGACCTCGCGAGGATCACCTAGCAAGTGATGTCCCAGGTCACCCCGCCGGTCAGACCCGCCGGTCAGACCCGCCAGTCGGCCTCGATCCTCTGCTTCAGCGTGGCGATGTTCGCCGGCATCTCCTTGCTCGCCTGGGGACGCACGATGAGCGGGACCAGGACTCGGCCGATGCCGTGGCCGGCGAAGTCCACGGCGATACTCACCCGGGCACTGGACTCGGTGACTGGTTCCACCGTGACATCAACGGTCGCCCGGACCGGGCCGTCGATCCCCCGCACACCCCAGGTCCGCGGCGGGTCCACATGGGTGAGCACCGACGTGACGGTCCGGTCAGCCCCACCGATCCGCCGCGTGGTCAGACACTTCGCTCCCACCCGCGGGACGCCCCGGCCCCCGTCGGCAGCGTCTGCGGACGCCTCCAGGTGGCCGTCGATCACCCCCTGTTGCCACTCATGGAAACGGCCTGGATCGGTGACATAGGCGAACACCTCCGCGGCAGGCCGGTCCACGACCGCGGACACCTTGACTGGAGGCACTCAACCAACCTTCCCGGCCGGGGACCCGGCGACGGCCTGGTAACGGGACAAGTACAGCGGCCAACCCTCACCGCCCTCGACGCCGTCGCGGACGGACTCCCACCCAGGACCGTGCCTGTCCAGGTGCCGGTGCTCCAGCTCAACCCGGGTGACAGGTGCGGTCCGGGCCCTCGGCCACGAACCGGACCTCGACCTCGCTGGTCAGCGCCGGATCGGACTCGATCTGCCACTGCGGGCTGATGTCCCAGGAGAACACCACCCGGTCCGGTGGCTCGAACGCCAGGATCCGCGCCCACCGACACACCGAGCCGTCCACCGCCCGGTCGAAGATGTGGCCCCCCACCCGCGGCTCGAACACAGTCTTCTCGATCGGCGCACCGAGCAGGTTGTGCTCCGGTGGCTTGAAGTCACCAAACCGTTCAGTGAACGCCTCGAACGCCGCAGCGATCGGCACGCCGACCACTACATCTCGACACACCACAGAACCAGCCGCAGGAACGTCAGCCTGACCCATCAGCCATCCTCCGTCACAGGCTCAGTGCCCGACTCCGGGACACCTGACTCGACAACATCGGCATAACCGCTGAGCGCGCGCCGCCAGAACGTGTCCAACTGATCGCGCAGCGCCGCCACAGCCGCCGGGTTCAGCCGGTACAGTCGCCGCGTCCCCACCGCCCGCTCGCTGACTAGCCCGGCGTCCTTGAGCACCTTCAAGTGCTGTGAGACCGCTGACCGGGTCACCGGCAACAACGCGGCCAGCACACCCACCGGCAACGGCCCATCGGCCAGGCGACTCACAATCGCCCGCCGCGTCCCGTCCGCCAGCGCGCTCCAGCCATCGCGGCCACGGTCAGCATCCACTAACGGTTAGGATGCACTAACAGAGCCATAGAGTCAAGGGACGGCGAATCCGGCCCATTTCCTGTCTATACCCCCGAGGGTATATTGGAAGTAGGCTCGGAGAAGGGAGGGCGTGATGGCTACTGGACTCACGCCGGACTGGCCGGAGACACGGGCTCCTACCGGGGTGCTGACGTCACCGCTGGTGGAGCGGATCCGTCGGGGGATCCTCGGCGAGGGCGAACTGATGGACGGCCCGTTCGGGCCCCGCCGGGTCACCTACGCCGACTACACGGCCTCGGGCCGGTCGCTGGACTTCATCGAGGACTTCATCCGCCAGGAGGTCCTGCTCCGGTACGCCAACACCCACACCGAAAGCTCCGGCACCGGCCTGGCCACCACCCGGCTGCGCGAGGACGCCCGGCGGATCATCCGCGACGCGGTCGGCGGCACCGGCGACGACCTGGTGATCTTCTGCGGGTCCGGCGCGACCGCCGCGGTGAACAAGCTCATCGGCATCTTGGAGCTGCGCATCCCGGCCGGGCTGGACGAACGATATGAGCTCAGCCGGAGCATCCCGGAGGCCGAACGGCCGGTGGTGTTCGTCGGCCCGTACGAGCATCACTCCAACGAGCTGCCCTGGCGCGAGACCATCGCCGAGGTGGTGGTCATCGGCGAGGACGCCGACGGCCACATCGACCTGGCCGACCTGCAACGCCAGCTGGCCCGGTACGCCAAGCGCCCGCTGCTCATCGGCAGCTTCTCCGCCGCCTCCAACGTGACGGGCATCCTGACCGACGCCGACGCGATCGCCGCGCTGCTGCACGCCCACGGCGCGCTGTCGTTCTGGGACTACGCCGCCGCCGGGCCGTACCTTCCCATCCGCGTCGCAGAGTCTCGCCCGGGCGCCGGCGACCACAAGGACGCGCTGTTTCTCTCCCCGCACAAGTTCCCCGGCGGCCCGCAGACACCCGGCGTCCTGGTCGTGCGTCGTGAACTGGGGCGCAACACCGTGCCGACCGCCCCGGGCGGGGGAACCGTGGCGTTCGTCGACCCCATCGGCCACCGGTATCTCGACGACCCGGTCGCGCGCGAGGAGGGCGGCACCCCCGCGATCATCGAGTCCATCCGTGCCGGCCTGGTCTTCGCGCTCAAGCAGGCGGTCGGCACCGACCTGATCGCCGCCCGCGAGGAACAGCTGTGGCGGCACGTGCTGCGCCGCTGGGCCGGCACCCCTGGCATCGAGGTGCTCGGCAGCCACCAGGCGGCGCGGCTGTCGATCGTCTCGTTCCGCATCCGCCATGGCACCCGGTACCTGCACCATAATTTCGTCGTCGCGGTGCTCAACGACTTGTTCGGCATCCAGGCCCGCGGCGGCTGCTCGTGCGCCGGCCCGTACGGGCACCGGCTGCTGGCCATCGGCCCGGCCCGCTCCCATGCGCTGCGCGAGGAGGTCGGGCACGGCTGCGACGGGGTCAAGCCCGGCTGGACCAGGGTGAACCTCAACTACTTCATCTCCCCGGCCACCGCAGACTACATCGCCGCCGCTGTCGAGCTGATCGCCGCCAACGGATACCGCCTGCTTCCGGACTACCGGTTTGACCCGCGCACGGGCCTGTGGCGGCACGCCGCCGGGCCGCCCCGGCCGCAGGTTACCCTGTCCGACATCCGCTACGGCCCGGACGGCGAGATGAATTACCCCCGGCAGCATGGCCGCGCCGGCGAGGAGGCGTTCCCCGGCTACCTGCGGCAGGCCCGGCACATCCTGGCCGCCCGGCCGACGCACCTGGATGACGGGCCCACCGGGCTGCCACCGGATTTCGAGGCGCTGCGCTGGTTCCCGCTTCCCCCAGCTTGCCTTCAGCCAGCCCGCGCAGCCGGGTTACCAGGCACCTAGGTCGTGTCCCGTGGATCATGGGACGGGGTCGCGCAGCCAGATGCTGATCGAGGCCACGTCGATGGTGCCCTGGTAAATCCGCTCACGCTTGTCATAACGGGTGGCCACCGCCCGGAACTGCTTGAGCTTGCTGAAGCAGCGCTCCACGGTGTTGCGCTTTTTGTACCAGGAGGCGTCGAAGGCCGGCGGGCGGCCGCCGGCCCGGCCCCGGTCACGGCGGTGCTTCTTCTGGTCCTCCTTGACCGGGATGACCGCCTGGATGCCGTGCTGGCGCAGCCAGGCGCGGTTCGCGCGGGAGGAATACGCCTTATCCGCCATTGCCCGGCCGGGCCGCCGGCGTGGCCGTCCTTTCCCGCGGCGGCGGATCCGGATCGCATCCATCAGCGGGACGAACCGCGGGGAGTCACCATGCTGGCCGCAGCTGGTCAGCCGCGCGATGGGGCGGCAGCGCAGGTCAGCGGCCAGGTGGATCTTGGTCGTCAGCCCGCCCCGGGACCGGCCGATCGCCTCCCGGCCCGATTTCCTGTCATTCGCCAGAGCCCCCCGTGAGATCATCAGCGGCCGGGACGCGGCGGGCCCCGGCCGCGTGCTGATGGGCCCGGGCGACGGTGGAGTCCGCGCTCACTGTCCAGTCCCTGCCCTCAGCCTCGTCGCACCCGGCCCGGAGCCCGTCCAGGATCTGCTCCCAGGCCCCGTCCAGGGACCAGCGGCGATGCCGGTTATAGACGGTCTTCCAGTTCCCGAAGCCCTCGGGCAGGTCCCGCCACGGGCAGCCCGCCCGGGTCCGGAAGAAGATCCCGTTGATCACCGTCCGGTGATCGGCCCAGCGGCCGCCGCGCTGCTGCGGGCCGGACGGCAGGAGCACCCGAAGGCGCTCCCATTCCTCATCGGTCAGGTCATGACGATTCAGTCGGTCAGGCATCGCACTGGTCTACACGACCCCGCTTCGAAGATCCACGGGACACGCCCTAGCCGCGCATGGCCTGAGAGCCCTGACGGATCCGGCGGTCCGGGCCAATCCAGCTCTGCGGGACAGGGATATGCCAGCTGGGATCCAGGCGCGGAATAACGCCCAGCGCCGCCTGTTATACCCGGTGGGGTATGTTAGGCCTGTCGGGAAGTGAGGGAGATCATGAGCGCCATCGCACTGACCAAGGAGACGTTCGAGGAGACGGTCACCCAGCCGGGGATCACCCTGGTCGACTGGTGGGCTTCCTGGTGCGGGCCGTGCCGGATGTTCGCGCCGGTGTTCCAGGCCGCGAGCAGGCAGCACCCGGACATCACGTTCGGCAAGATCGACACCGAGGACCAGCCCGAGCTGTCCGCCGCCGCGCGGATCAGCTCCATCCCGACCCTGATGGTGTTCCGCGACGGCATCCTGGTGTTCTCCCAGCCTGGCGCGCTTCCGGCCGCGGCGCTGGAGCAGCTCATCCAGGCCGTCCGCGACCTGGACATGGACGAGGTCCGCGGCAAGCTCGCCGTGCAGGAAGCGCAAGGGGCGGACCGGTGAGCTACGGCACCAGCATCACCGTGGATCTCCCGTTCCCCGACGCGGTCGCCCGGGTGCGCGATGCCCTGGAGGGCCAGGGGTTCGGCGTGCTCACCGAGATCGATGTGACTGCCACCCTGCGGGACAAGCTCGGGGAGCAGATCGAGGACTACGTCATCCTGGGCGCCTGCAACCCGCCGTTCGCCCATCAGGCACTTGAGGTCGACCGGAGCATCGGGTTGCTGCTGCCCTGCAATGTCGTCGTCCGCGCTGCGGGGGGCGGCACCGTCGTGGAGGCGCTCGACCCGCAGGTCATGGTCGCCCTGACCGGACGGCCCGAGCTGAAGCCGGTCGCTGACGAGGTGGCGCGGCGCCTCGGCGCCGCCCTCGCCGCGCTCGCCTCATGACGTCGCCGGGCCTCGCTCCGGCCCGGCACATCCTGCGATTGCGCGGAGGCATGCCATGGACACCAGCACATCAGGCGTCCGCCATCACGTCAGCTTCCGGACCACCTGCGGCCGGGAGATCCAGGTAGGGCATCTCATCCTCGGCGGGGCCCCGCACCCGGCGCAGCGCGTCAGCCTCGGCGTCAGCGCCCCTTCCGGGACCGGGGACGGCACCTGGGCCGGGCTCACCGCCGGTGAGGCACGCCAGCTCGCCGCCGCCCTGCTCCTGTAGGCAGCCGCGTGCGACGCTTTCCCGCCGCAGGCCTGAGCCACTTCAGGCCCCCGCGCCCTGGCGGGTTAGCCCGTAGTTCCCCCTGGCGGCGAGCCCACATGGGCCTTGACCAGGAGAAACAACCTCAGCTCATGACTACGTAGACATGTAATTTCCGCGATCAAGGGCGCTACCAGCTGCGCAAACACGTGGACTCATCGGCTTGGGGGGAACTTCGGGTTAGCCGAGCGCGGCGTCTTGCTGGTAGCGGGTGCCGGCGGGCGGCGTGTGCCCGGCCCTTGCAAGTTCGCGGCCGAGGTAGGCGGCTGGCGCGGCCGCACGGTGCGCACTTGGCCGTCCCGGCCGGCAGCGCGGCCGGATCAGCGGGCGGGGGCAGGCCGGCCGTGAGGGTCACCGGCACCGAATCCATGCATCACCGGTCCCGTGCGCCCGGGGCGCGGCCGTCACCGACGAAAGTCCCGGCATCCGGCGACCATCGCCGGTACGTGCGGGAAGCACCCGGTGTTCAGGCCAGCCCGGCCCGGCGGCCAGTCAGGCGCAGGTGCATCGTTTCTCCGCCGGGACGCTGGCCAGGACCTGCTCGGCGTGGGCGCCGCAGCCGGCCCAGGTGATCTTCTTGCAGCGATCACAGACGACGGGACTGCACATCTAGGAGCTTGCATTTTCTGATCGACAAAATGTTGTCTATGCGGCTGCGGGGAGCGTGTCTATGCCGACGTGCTGGAACAGGGTATGCATGCCGATGCGCAGGGTCTCGTAGTCGCGGTCGACGGCGGTCCAGATCTTGGGCTTGCGGCCCATGCGGGGGCTGCGGACCCCGGCCAGGATGGGCGCGATGACGTGATCGCGGAGTGTAAGCAGCGCGGCGATGGTGCGGGCACCGTCCGGCGGGACGTGGTAGCGGCGGGTCCTGCCGGGTTTATCGATGAGCTGCTTGCCGCGGAGCTTGCGCAGGTCGTAGGCGGCCTGCCGGGTGGTGTAGCCGTCGTGCCCGGCCATCGTGCGGACCTTGGCGGCGTGCTCGGCGACGGTGAACCCGCCAGGTGCCGGGGCCAGGGCGAGCGCCGCAGACAGGGCGGCCCGGATCCGCGGCTTGTTCAGGTCGACCCCGGCGATCGTGCCGGTCCCGGTCTGGGCGGGCAGCGGCAGTTCATCCAGCACCCCGTCGGGCAGGAAGCCGATGTCGGCGCAATCTAGCGTGGTGGCGAACCGGTCCGCCATCTCGGCGAGCAAGGTGATGATCTGGGCGAAGTTTTCCAGGCTGCGGCTGCAGCGCAGCTCTTTGGTGTTGTGCACGGTGGCCTCGAAGCGCAGCACGTGTTCGCCCTTGGTGTAGGCCTTCAGCTGGAGCCGCCCGAAGCGGATCTGGAACCAGCTCAGGCCGTACTGCGGTTTCTCGATCACGATGTCTTGCGCGGGCGGGCCGTGCTTGCGGTTGTGATGGGGCCGGGCCTTGAGGCCGAACAGGGTCCGCAGCGCTGGGATGTCCAGCCGGGACCGGGTCCGGTCGAGGATCCGGTCGAACAGCTTCTCCATCTGCGCCCCAGATCGGAACAGCAGGTTCCGGGAATACTCGGCCTGGTAGACCGAGTAGGCGTAGCAGAACCCGCTGGCCTGCTGCTCGGCCAGGTCCAGGCCGAAGCACAGGCAGGCCGAATAGATCCACCGGTCGCAGACCTGGCCCAGGCGCCCTATAGCCGCGTCACGCGGCCAGGCATCTGCGACCCGGGCCAGGCGCTGCGGATCCGCGATCTCAGTAAAACAGTTCCCCTCCTTCGTGAAGCCGATGCCCTCCCCCTGCGCGGCGACCGCGACGTACTCGTGGCCGTTGAGCATCACCTGCGCCCCGAACGGCGGGTGCCCGGACATCTTGATGGCCAGGTGCCCGAACGCCGGGTCCATGATGTGGAAGCTGTAGTGGTAGACGTACTCCCTCTTCTTCTCCAGGTTCGTGATGACCCCGCGCGCGGACCGGTGCACCTTCCATACCGCGGCCGGCGCCTTGGCCGCCAGGACCAGGAACACCCCTGTGGTGACCACGTGAGTCTCCAGGTACTCCTCGGCGATCAGGTGCTTACGCTCCCCGGCCTTGCAGAAGATGACCGGGACGCCGTTCGCGGCCGCCCAGGCCTTGACCCGGCGGGCGAACCGCCCGGCCATCCGCATCAGGTGCGTGTTATCCAGCTGATCATCGCCGCCGTGCAGCCGCCGCCACCAGGTCCGGAACCCGCCCGGGTTCACCCCCATCGGGAACCAGGCGTTCAGCACCACCCGGTCCACGCAGTCATAACTGCCATTGATCAGATCGCCGTACCGCGCGGAGAAGTCATCAGCCACGCGCCAAACGTGCCAGCCTGCGCGCTAGCCGTCAGCCGAACGGCGCGAAGCGCCACTCCTTCCGGGCGAAGTCCCGGACGGAGCGTAGCGACCCTATGGGTCGAGGACTCCGACGGTTGAGCTGAGTTTGTCAGGCTGTCGCAGGCAGCCTTGACTGGGCGAGACGTTCATCGATGTGATGTTCGATTGTCTTGATAGCGGCGCGGAGCTGGGGCGGGGCCTGGGGCTGCCCGGCGGCGAACAGCGGGGCCAGGACCCGGTCGTGGACCTTGGTGTAGAAGACGGAGAATGCCAGTCCGTCGGCGGTGAGATCGTAGGTGTTGGCGTGCGGGCGGCGGGTGATCAGGCCGTTGCGGCGCAGCCGTGCCAGGTCGTAGGAGGCCTGGGCCATCGAATAGGGAGCGCCGAGCAGTCCGGTCATCAGGGCGCGCAGGCTCCTGTTGGTGATGCCGGTGACGGCGCACAAGGTAACGCACAGGGCGCCGGCCAGGGCCTGGACCCGAGAGTCGCCAAAGCGCATGGCTGTAGCTCTCCGCCCGTCCGCATCCACGGATGGGTGCGCGATCCGCTCGAAGACTGGATTCGCAAGGACGCAGGCCTGGCCGGCACGTTCAGTGTGCAACAGGCGGGCGTTGACCGCACGCGCCCGGGCCTGAAGCTCGTCAAGGTTATGCAGGCGCCGCTGGCAGCCCGGGTCGCCGGGCGCGTTCACGACGGTTTCCACCCGCAGGGCGCGGCCGTCTTTCAAGTACTGCTTAATGCGCGAGTGCTTGTAGAAGGCGTTGATGGTGACCTCGGTGCCGCGGGTGATCACATTGGTCCTGAACTCGCCTGCGGTGCTGGACCGGACCTGCCGGTCGAAGATGATCTCCAGGGTGTCCGGGCGGCCGAGATCGAGGTTGTCGGTGACCAGGGCGTCGAAGAAGGCCCGGGCATAGCGCGGCTGGGTGAACACGATGGTGCGGGAGACCTCGACCTGGGCCATGGAGCACTCCCACCAGTAGCCGGCCTGCTGATCGGCGGGCCCGAGCGGCAGCGGCAGCCGGTGCAGCCACCGCTGGACGAACACGGTGATCGTGCCGGGCTGCAGCGCGTCGCAGATCCTCTGCAGCAGGGCGGGATTCTCGCAGGAGGCAAAGCCGTTGGACAGCTCGGTGAAGGGCAGGCCGGCCTTGCGTGCCTGCTGCTTGGCCCACTCATGCCCGTTGACCCAGATTTTCACTGGCCAGGGGCAGTACGTGCAGACCTTGATGAACGCCGGCCCGAAGCTCGCGTCCCACAGGTAGAAGTAGTACACCGTGACCCGGCGGTCCTTCTTGTCGAAGGAGAACTGCGGGCACTTGGACGGGTCGGTATCGCGCTTGCGGGCGATGAACACCCGCTGGGTTTCCTGGGCCACCCCGATCGCCGCGACCTGCGACCGGCCCGTGGCCGCGGCCTTAGCCAGGTAGGGCTTCATGATGTCGATGTTGCGGTCAGCGGCCTTCAGCGTCACCACCGGGAGGTGATTGGCCGCGGCGAACGAGGCGACCCGGCGGCGGAAGGCATCGCCGATCTGCTGCAGGCACGCCGGGGATGGCACCGGGTACCCCCGGTGGTTCAGGAACTGGATCACCTGCCCGCCGACCTGCAACTGGCCCAGGTAGCCGTGCAGGTAGAGACGATCCAGGCACTCCAAGTCGAGCGCCGCATGCCCGTCGAGCACGTCGTTCACCGTGACCGGTACCGATCGCTTGAGCCGGGACGCCATGGCAACCTCCGCAACGTGGCCTACCAACGGAGGATGCGCTCATCTGCACGGGAACGCCTGCGGAACCCGCAACCTCGGCGGTATCAGGCGGAGCCTGCCTGGGTTCTCCGTTCCTGCCGGGTACGGCCAGTACCTGGCCGGTGTTCGCAGATCTTGTTCTGCCAGCTGCTGCGCGGGCATGGCCGCCTGCGCCTCAGGCGATGTGGCCGCGACCGCCGCCCTTGGCGACGACGGGCAGCCCGGCGCGTGCCCAGGCGTGCATCCCGCCGGCCAGGTTCCACACCTCGCGGCCGTCCCGGGCGAGCAGTGAGGCGGCGCGGGCCGACCGGGCGCCGGAGCGGCACACGGTCACCACCGCGCGGCGCTCCGGCAGTTCTGCTGCCCGCCGGGGGATCTGGCTCAGCGGGATGTGGCGTGCCCGCAGCGCGTGGCCTGCTTGCCATTCGCGGGGTTCGCGGACGTCGAGCAGGATCGCGCCGCGGTCCGCGAGAGCGGCTGCTTGCGCGGCGGACACCTTCCCGTAGGGCCTGCTGAGGATCTTCTGCACCGCCGACGTCAGGTCCATGGCATCCTTCCGGCTGGCTGGTCGTGGGGTTGGCTGCTCGCTGCTGGATGGGTAGCGGTCACTTCGCTGCCGCCTGTGCCAGCGGGCCGTCGGTGGGCAGGCCCGCGCGGGCGGCGCGGTCGTATTCGTCGTCGACCACGACGACGGCCCGGCCCGCGGCGTCCAGGAAGGACGCGGCGACCGAGGCCCGGTACCCGGCCTCGCAGTGCACCCACACCTCGCCGGCGGGCACCTCGGCCAGGCGGGCGGGCAGCTGGTGCAGGGGGATGTGCACGGCGCCGCTGATGCGGGAGTCCGCCCATTCCAGGTCGCGGCGGACGTCCAGGATGACGACGGGGCGGTGGCGGCGGACCGCTTCCAGGCCGGCGAAGTCGGCGACCGGGTAGCTGCGCAGCGGCCACCCGGCGGCCCAGTCCTCCGGGCGGCCGGTAGCCGCCGCGGCCGGGCGGTCGATGCCGATCCGGACCAGCTCGCGCTGGGCCTCGGCGACCTGCTCCGGGGTCTGGCCGAGCAGGGTCAGCGAGGTGCCCCACGGGATCAGCCAGCCCAGGTAGGTGGCGAAGCTGCCGTCCAGGTCGAAGCCGAGCGTGCCGGCCAGGTGCCCGGCGGCGAACGCGCGGCGGGCGCGCAGGTCCGCCACCCACTCCCCCGCCTCGATCCGCCGCCGGATCTCGGCCGCCTCCGCGCGGCGCGGCGGGGACAGGTCCGCACCCGATGGCCCGGCGGCGTTGGCCGGGCCCATGTGCGCGTAGTAGGCGGGGTAGGCGTCCAGCAGCTCGGCCACGTATCGCTGCTCGTCCAGGATCAGTGCCGGGTTGACCCGCATCTCGCGGGCTACCGTGGAGGAGGTGCCCCCGGCCTGGGTGGCGGAGCAGAAGCTGCCGAACCCGTGGGTCGGGTAGACGTCCGCGTCCCCGGGCAGCTCGGCGGCCAGGCGGTGCGCCGAGGCGTACTGGGCGTGTGCGAGTTCACCGGCGTGCGCGCGGCCGAGCAGGTCCGGGCGCCCGGTAGACCCGTACAGCAGCGACCCGCCGGTGAACACCGCGTGCGGGTGACCGGCGGCTTCCAGCACGTACGACAGGTGGGTGAACGTGTGACTGGGGGTGGCCACCACCCGCACCCGCATGACCGGGCTGACCTCGATCATGCCCCCGTCGCTGACCGGCACCCGGTCGAAGGCGACCTGGTCGGCCGCGTTGACGTGGTATGCGGCGCCGATGGACAGCGCGAGGGCCAGGCCCCCGGTCACGTAGTCGTTGTGCAGGTGGGTCTCGAACACGTGGGTGATCCGGACGCCCCGGGCCGCGGCCAGGGCCAGCACCCGGTCGGTGTCCCGCTGCGGATCCACGACCAGCGCGACGTCCCCGTCGTGGGCGAGGTAACTGCGGTCCCCCAGTGCGGGGGTGTCAATGGCCACCACCTCCACGCCGGATCCTGCCGTGGTGCTCATGCGGCGCTCTCCTTCCGCCCCCATCGACCCCCACATACCCATGGGGGTATGTCGCATGATCTACTCTAAGGCCGCCGCGGCGCTAACGCAAATACCCCGCCGGGTATCTAGCACAGGAAGTACGGACCTTGCTACGTGCGCCACGACGCACGCCAGCCGGGCGGCGCATGTCATGACCGAGGGGAAGCACCACCGGCCGTTCTGGAAAGGAATGATTTTGACCGCGCTCGCGGGTCGCCGCACCCCGGATCGGGACCTCGCCACCCGGTTCGCGCCGGCCAGGCTACCCCGCCGAGAGCCGCACGGGCGCGGGACCGGAATCCGCTCCACGTCTGCTACGATACCCCATAGGGTATATGGCACCTGCGCTCGTCGTATGCCGGGAGAACTCAGGGAGGCGGTGGATGTGGACGGCCAGGCGATGGACGATGTGATCAAGCGGCTCCGCCGCGCTCAGGGCCAGGTCGGCGGCGTCATCAAGATGATCGAGGAAGGCCGCGACTGCGCCGATGTGGTGACCCAGCTCGCGGCGGCCTCCCGGGCACTGGACCGGGCCGGGTTCAAGATCATCGCAACCGGGCTTCAGGAGTGTGCCGTCAGCGGCGACGGGGACGGCAAGGCTGATGCCGACCGCGCTCAGCTGGAGAGGCTTTTCCTCTCCCTTGCCTGAGCGCTGCTTGCCGGGTGCGGACCCGGTACACCAGGGCTTGCCCTGGCGGCGGCGCCGTGGGGCAGCCGGTGTGTTCACGGCGCTGTGGATGGCGGCAAGCTGACGACCGCGGAAACCGGCGTGATCAGTGATGCGGTGGTGCGGCGATATCGTCGGGCGGCACGAGCCAGCGCAGGTGCTCGCAGTCGCCCTGCAGTTGCAGCCGCCGCCATAGCACGGCGGCCGGCGAGATCTGGCTGGCGTGCAGCAGGGCGGCCCGCCGCTGCCGGGTCCTGCTGACGCGCACGCTCAGGTCGAGCAGGCCGGGTGGCTGCCCGGCGAAGCCCTGGCCGGTCTCGGCCGCGAGCTGGCCGGCGACGGCGGCGGGCAGCGCCCACGCCAGGACCGGCAGCCTGGCCCGCCGGCCGGCGAGCACCGCGGCGGCCGTGGCGGCGCGATGGTCGGGGTGGCCGGTGATCCCGGTGTCGTCGAAGACGAGCAGGCCCTCGGCGGCGCCGCGGGCTGCGGCGTCTGCGGCCAGTGCGGCCAGTTCGCCGGCCGCGACGCCGGCCAGGCCGCCGTCGGGATAGCCCAGCAGGGAGACGCTGGCCACCCCGAGCTCGGCGCCTGCCTGGCGGAGCTCGTCCTCCCGGGTGCTGTGAAGATCGGCGCAGGTCTCGTTCAGGGTGGATGCCTCCCCTGCGTGTAGCACAGGATGTGCACGGCCGTGCCCGCCGTCGTCAGCTGGTCGATCACCGCGCCCAGCCCGAAGCTCTCGTCATCGGGGTGGGCGATCACCACCAGGGCAGCGGACCAGGCCGGCAGCTGCCGGCCAGCCGGCCCGCCACCTGTTTTCACCAGTCGCGTCACATTCATAACCGGTCTCCTGTATACCCGCGGGGGTAATGTACGCCGGGTTGGCCCGCCTGGCTAATGACCTCCGCCCAGGGTCCGGGGGACCAATGACCCCTACCAGGCACAAAGCCCCTGCGAGCAAGACTGGCATCGCGGACGCCGGCCGCGCCAGGCACCCGCAGTGCATACGGCCATCCTCGTGGAGGCGCGCCGGTTCATCAGGTTCCCTGCTCGCCCGGCGAGCCACGGTCGCCGAAGATACCCCCAGGGGTATTTGCGGTACCGGACAGCGTCCGGATAGGCTCGTCGCCTAAAAGATACCCCCAGGGGTATCGAGCAGGAGGTTCCGCATGCTGGCCATCGCCATTCCCGCCGGGCTGCTGATCGGCCTGTCGCTGGGCGCACTGGGCGGCGGCGGGTCCATCCTGACCGTCCCGGCCCTGGTCTACCTGCTGCACCAGTCACCGCGCGCCGCCACCACCGGGTCGCTGCTCATCGTTGGGATCACCGCGCTGGCGGGCGTGGCCGTCCACTACCGGGCCGGCCGGGTCCGCCTGGCGCAGGGCGTCGCCTTCGGGGTTCTGGGCGTGGCAGGCTCCTACGCCGGCACCCGGCTAGCCACCGGCATCAAGCCGGACCTGCTGCTCACCTTGTTCGCCGGGCTCATGCTGGCCGCCGCCGCAGTCATGCTGCTCCGACCGCGACCCGCGGCCGGTGACCGCACGCCCGCTGAACAGGTTCCGCCGGCTCCTCCCGCCATCCCGCCAGGTGACGTGGCCGCCGCAGACCGTGGCGGCAGGCCGGTAGCCCTCACGCTGGACAGGCCGGCGCTCGCGGCCCGGCCACAGGCCGGGCCTGGCGGCTGGCAGCGGCTGCGCGGCCCGGACGCCGCCAAGGGCCTGAAGATTGTCGTTGCTGCCATGGGTGTCGGGCTGCTGACGGGGTTCTTCGGCGTGGGCGGCGGGTTCGTCATCGTCCCGGCGCTGGTGCTCGCGCTCGGCTTCGCGATGCCGGCCGCGGTCGGCACCTCGCTGCTGGTCATCGCGATCAACAGCGCCGCCGCGCTGGCCGCCCGCCTCGGCGGCCATGTCCATCTGGACTGGCCGCTGCTCGGCGTGTTCACGCTGGCCGCGCTCGCCGGCGCACTGGCCGGCAACCGGATCGCCTCCCGGGTCGATGCGTCCCGTCTGACCGCCGCATTCACCACGCTGCTCGTCGCGGTGGCGATTTACACCCTGTGCCGCAGCGTCCCCGGGCTGGCGTGACCGCCGAGCCAGGCTCCGCCGATCGGGCACCGGCTACCAGAGTGCCAGGAGGGAACCGACGATCCGGGCGGCGGGACCGCCTTCGTCCTCGGCGATGCCGAGCGCAGCAGGCGCGGCGCCAGCTCACAGCGGAACCCGCCACTGGCCAGGCTGGCAAGCAGCTGGCCGGTGCCGGCGGACGGCTCCGGCTCCCAGCCGCCCGCGAGTCCGCTGATGTCATAGCCCGGCCGCTCCCCAAATGCCTCCGGCGGCGGCGACGGGCCCCGGGTCGCCACGCCCATGCCAGCGTCCCTGGTCAGATGCGGGCGGACGGGCTGGCGGCGGGCAGAAGCGGCGCAGCCGCAGGCTGTTGGTGACCACGAACACCGAACTGAACGCCATGGCGGCCCCGGCGATCAGCGGGCTGAGGAATCCCAGCGCGGCAAGCGGGATCGCGGCGGTGTTATAGGCGAAGGCCCAGAACAGGTTGCCCTTGATCGTGCGCAGGGTGCGGCGCGACAGCAAGATGGCATCCGGGACGGCGCGCAGGTCGCCGCGGACCAGGGTGAGGTCGGAGGCCTCGATCGCGGCGTCGGTGCCGGTACCCATGGCCAGGCCGAGGTCAGCCTGGGCGAGCGCGGCGGCGTCGTTGACCCCGTCCCCGGCCATGGCCACGACCCGCCCGGCCGCCTGCAGTTCCTTGATGACCGCGGCCTTGCCGGCGGGCAGGACGCCGGCGATCACCTCACCGATGCCCACCTGGCCGGCCACGGCGCGGGCGGCACGCTCGTTGTCGCCGGTCAGCAGCACCGGGCGCAGCCCCATCCCGCGCAGCCGCGTGATCGCCTCGGCGGAGGTGGGCTTGACCGTGTCGGCGATGACCAGCAGGCCGCGGACGCGGCCGTCCCAGCCGGCGAACACCGCGGTCTGCCCGGCCGCTTCGGCTTGCGCCGCGCGGTCCGCTAGCGCGGGCGGGATGCGCTGCGCCCATTCGCCCTCCACCCAGGAAGCCCGTCCGACGGCGACCGCGCGCCCGCCGACCACGGCGGTGATGCCGAGACCGTGCAGGCTGGCGAACTCCTCGGTGTCCGGCAGGCCGGAGCCGAGCCGGGCCCGTGCGCCGTCGGCGATCGCAGCGGCGATGGGGTGGCCCGAGGGGTCCTCGGCGGCGCCGGCCAGCCGCAGCAGTTCGCTCACGTCCTCGCCCGGCGCGGCGGCAGCGTCGGCGAGCGACATCGTCCCGGTGGTGATCGTGCCGGTCTTGTCCAGCACGATGGTGTCGATCGTCCGGGTGGACTCCAGCACCTCCGGTCCCTTGATCAGGATGCCGAGCTGGGCGCCCCGGCCGGTACCCACCAGGATCGCGGTCGGGGTGGCCAGGCCCATCGCGCATGGGCAGGCGATGATCAGGACGGCGACCGCGGCGGTGAACGCCGCGCCTGGGCCCTGCCCGGTGACCAGCCAGGCGGCCAGGGTCGCCACCGCGATGCCGATGACGACCGGGACGAAGATCGCGGAGACCCGGTCGGCGAGCCGCTGCACCGGCGCCTTGCCTGCCTGTGCCTGCTCCACCAGGCGGGTGATCTGGGCGAGCTGGGTATCGGCGCCGACCCGGGTGGCGCGGACCACGAGCCGGCCGCTGGTGTTCACGCACCCGCCGGTCACCGCGTCTCCCGCCGTCACTTCCGCGGGGACCGGCTCGCCGGTCAGCATCGAGGTGTCCACCGCGGAACTGCCGGACTCCACTACCCCGTCGGCGGCGATCTTCTCCCCCGGGCGGACCACGAACAGGTCCCCGGCCGCCAGTTGCTCCGCCGGGACCCGGATCTCCCGGCCATCGCGCAGCACCGCGGCGTCCTTGGCACCCAGGGATGCCAGCGCCCGCAGCGCCGCGCCGGAGCGCCGCTTGGCGCGGGCCTCGAGGTAGCGGCCCAGCAGGATCAGCACGGTCACCCCCGCGGCCGCGTCCAGGTAAATGCCAGATGTCCCGGCGTGCTGCGCCAGCATGGTGAAGCTCATCCGCATCCCTGGCATGCCCGCGCCGGTGAACAACAGCGCGTACACCGACCAGGCGAACGCGGCGGTCACGCCGGCCGAGATCAGGGTGTCCATGGTAGCGGCGCGGTGCCGCGCGTTGACCAGCGCTGCCCGGTGGAACGGCCACGCCCCCCATACCGCCACCGGCGCGGCCAGCGCCAGCGACAGCCATTGCCAGTTACGGAACTGCAGCGCTGGCACCATCGCCAGCACCACGACCGGCACCGCCAGGATCAGCGAGACGAGCAGCCGCTGCCGCAGCCCGGCCGTCTCATCCGGCTCAGCCGCCGGCCTGGACTCCGCTGCCCGCGGAACAGGCAACGCGGCCGTATAGCCGGCCTGCTCGACGACCGAGATCAGGTCTTCCGGGCTGACCACGGGGGGGAAGCTGACCGACGCCTTCTCGGTGGCGAAGTTCACGGCCGCGGTGACTCCGTCCATCTTGTTTAGCTTCTTCTCGATCCGCGCCGCGCATGACGCGCAGGTCATCCCGCCGATCGCCAGCTCGGCCGAACGACGCTCGCCCGCGATGGCCGTCATCCGCGCGTGCTCCCTTCGTATGATGCAGTCACCACCGCCCGTTCAGGGGAATTCACAGCACCTGGACGGAAAGTGACGCCTCCAGCGGATCCTCGTCTTCCGCATCGGCGTGCTACCCGGGCTAGCTGGTAATCTGCGGCCTCGTCCAGGGCGGCCGCAACCGCGTCGGCGGCCAGCGGTGCCCGTACACGCCTCTCTCCAGTCGCCTATGAACTTACCGTACCCTGGCAGGGTATTTTCGGGTCGCCTGACCCGGATGGGCATGACCTTCGTCCCTGCCGCCCGCATCCATCGCGTCCATGCCGTGCACGCCGCGGCGGGCGTGGCCGCGTGGCCGCCTCCGGCGCCGGCCGGCTCGGGCGCGCCGCCCATCATCTTCAGCGTCATGCCGCCGCCAGTGCGGGCGAACCGGATGACGAGGGCACCGGCGAGGATGAGGAAGACGATGTTGAGCCAGGTGGTGTAGTCCCAGAACACGCCGCCGACCGGGATCGTGGCGGCGGCCCGGCCCGGGACCAGCCCGAGGCCTCCGAAGACCAGCTCGATCACGTACCCGGCTGCGGCCATCGCGGCGAAGAAGGTGCCCAGCAGGAAGGCGGCCATCTTAGAATTGAGTCCTCCGGCTCGGCTTCGCCCGCGATAAACATGCTGGCGGCCAGGCCGAATGCAGCCATATGGCCGGGACGTACCATCCTGCCGTACCGCAGGCCCGGCCGGCCCCGGATGCATACAGCCCCCACTGGAGCCGTCATGAGTGGTGCTGTCGGTCCTGCCGCGGAACTGAAAGAGGCGATCGGCCAGGTCAGGACGTTTGGTGAGCTTGGCGCGCAGATCGGTAACAGCGGCTTCACCGGGCGGTGGAAACGCGATGGGATATGGGCCACCGAGGTCCTGGCTGAGGCACTCGGCGAGGACTGGCCCGGCAGGTTCCAGGCCAGGTCGGGTCCTTACCTGAAGTTCGTGCTCGCTCCATACCGGCTCCCGCAGCTGGCGTCCACCGTGGAACTCGCCGCGCGGCTGCGGCTGCTCACCGGGTCACCAGGACTGGCTGACGTCCGCCGGCACATGCGCACCCAGCTGGAGCCAGGAGTCATGGGCCACGCGAACCTGCAGCTTGAGGTCGCGGCCCTTGAGAAAAGGCGGAGCGGCACTGCCGCCCTCGAAGCAGGTCAGGGTCCGGGCCGCTGGAAACCCGACGTAATGCTGTCGGACGCAGGTACACCGATCGGGGTGGAGTGCCTCCGCCTCAGCGTGGCCGATGATGTCGCAAGCCATCTGGGGACTCCCGGCGCACCGGAGAAGGCAGCTGACGGGTGGCAGCGGATAGCAGCCAGAATCTTCGTCAAGGCCGGCCAGCCCGCCGAGGCCGGAGGGTGGCTGCGCTGCGAACTCGATGATGGCATGTTCGCGGGCGAGTCCTGGTTCACCTCGGAACTCTCCGCCATGTCCCTGGAGGGCAAGGCTGCGACGCTGGCCGAGGGTGCCTGTGAGGCGATGCAGACCACCGGCAGCATCCACGGCATCGTGCTGTCCAGTCCGGCAGCCTCAGGCCTGGACGGGCAAGACGAGACATGCCGGCTTCCGGCATGCTGCATCGCCCTCCGCAGGCGGTTCTTGGGGGAAAGGACCCGGGAAACGTTCATCATCCCCAGCGACCACGCTGCGGAGTCCGAACCGGAGATGTGGACCGGGCTATACGAAAACGAGCCGACGTGGCTGGACTGGGTCATGCCGGCGGTCAGGGGGGCAGAGGAGGACCCGTGACCAGTAAGGGCGAGGGCTTAAGCGCCCGGAGACCGGGATTCCGGATCCTTCGGGCGCTTGTCCCGGTGGGCGGGCCTGGCCGGCGGCGGGGTGGCCCTCGCCCCGCAGCACCGCCAGGCGCTGCCGGTATTCGTCTTCGCTGATCTCGCCGCGAGCGGACCGCTCGGCGAGCAGTTCCTCCCGGAGTCTGCCGCTATGGCAGGGCTGCCGACAGCTGGCCGCCGCGGGCGGCGTGGCGGACCAGCGCCACGATTCCGAAGATCACCGCGCCCCATAGCACGATCAGGCTGACGGTCATGAGCGCGCACCCCCGGCCGCTCATCCCGCGGGCCACCACCGCCGTCATCGCAGGGCTCATCATCGCGACCGCGCTCGGCGCCGGTTCCAGGTCCGGCACCGCCCGGCATCCTCAGGGCCAGGGGGTCCTTTGGCTGCACGGCCAGGCAGCTGTTCCCACCCCTGCCAATACCCGGCAGGGGTAGTGACCTCGGTCCCCCGGGGGCGGGCCGGACGGCCCTGCCCTCCGGGGAACCTGCGGCGCACCGTGAACAGGAGCTGACCCGCCGGGCAGCGGCACGAACCCCGGACGGCTCGCACAGTCCCGGAGCGGGACAGGACGACGGAACGGAGATCATGAATGACGCGCAACCGGATCAGCGTCCTGGCCGGCGCCGCGGTCCTGGCCGCGGCCGGCCTGGGAACCGGGGTGGCGATCGCCGCTGGCGGCTCGCCCGGCCAGCCCGCCACCGCCGCGTCCCCGCCCGCGGCCGCATCCCCGGTCGTTCCCGCCGCTGCAGGCAGTCCCGCCGCCTACTCCAGCCCCAGCTATTCCTGGTACCGGTCGATGATGAGCGGCTACTACGGCGGCGGGACGATGATGGGCGGCGGCTCGTCCGACGGCTGGATGATGAGCCAGGCCGGCTACCAGTGGATGACCGGCGGCACCGGCGCGCCGGGCTGGATGCGCGGCGGCACCCTGCCCGCCGGCATGATGGGCATCGGCGGCACTGACCCCGGCACGGTCATGGGCACGCTGTTCGCCAGCGCCCCTGGCCCCCGGGTCAGCCCGGCGGCCGCGCGGCAGCTCGGCGGGCAGGTCCCGGCCGGGGCCGGCATCGACCGGGCGGCCCGCATCATCACCTTCACCACCACGAACGTCAGCTTCGCCGTGCTCGCCTCCCCGTCGATGCCCGCCGAGTCGTTCCGCATCGCCGGGATGACCGATCCCTCGGTCATCGTCCCGGCCGGGGCGCACGTTACCATCGAGCTGATCAACGCCGACGATGACATGGCGCACGGGCTGGTCATCATGCCTGCGGGCGCCGCGCGCTCGGACATGCCGATGATGACCGCCGCCCCCGCCTTCACCGGGTCGGCGCTGTGGTTCCTCGGCAAGCCCACCACCGCCGGGATGCACGCCGGGACCCTCGCCTTCACCGCCACCACGCCCGGCAGTTACCAGTACCTGTGCCCGGTCCCCGGCCACGCCCGGGAAGGCATGGCCGGCACCTTCACCGTCCGCTGAGAACAGATTGCGGCCCGTGCGGCCCGGCGCGGCAACGTCGCCGGACGGCGGGCCGGGCTTCGATGGGCGAGAAAGGGTGAGTTGGACGCCTCCCGGACCCTGATCAGCTGCATGGTCGTTCTCGCGGCTGGCGGCGCGGGCCGCCGATGGAAGCTGCGGCGCGACGACAGTGATCAGCAGGGCGGCGCGGAGGATCAGTGCGGCGTATACCGGGCTGATTTCGGTGACGAAGCCATGGGCCACCTCGTTGCGGATGCTCATTCCGAGGAGGCCGAGGAGAAGCAGCTCAGGAAATAGGCCGCGACTCGTCCAGGGCGAGCTTTCCGGGTCCCTGGAGCAGGATGCACAGGCCGGGGTACTGGCCGCCCGTCCGCGGTGATCATCGGATCGCCCGTCTCGGGCCTACTGCCTCTTGTGAACTTGAGGTTAAACACTACAAAAGGTACACTTCGAAGTTAACAAGCAGCCTGGAGGGGTCGATCGTGGTCGCAGGCAGATCTGAGCCCGCGCGCCGCCTGCCCCGCGCGCAGCGGCGGGAGCAGATCCTCACCGCCGCGACCGAAGCTTTTGCCCGCAGCGGTTTCGCGGCGACCGGCCTGGAGGACATCGCCGCCGAGGCCGGCATCACCCGGGTGATCCTGTACCGGCACTTCGACTCAAAGACCGACCTGTACCAGGCGGTCCTTGACCGCATGTGCGCCCGCCTCGATGCCCACGTGGAGGAGCCCGTGGGCGGGTTCACAGACGCCAGCATCGACGGCCTTCTCGCAACGGCGGCCGAGTCCCCGGCCGGGTTCCGGCTGCTGTTCCAGCACGCCCTGCGCGAGCCGGAATTCTCCGAGCGCATCGAGAAGTTCCGCGCCGACATCACCGCCGCCGCATTCTTGCAGATCTCGGCCCTGGTACCGGATGAGGCGCTGGCGCGGTGGGCGGCGCAGCTGGCGCCGGTGGTGGCCATCGAAGCGGTCATCGCCTGGCTCGATGCGGGCCAGCCCGACCCCGCCCAGGCCGCTGCCCGTGTCCGGCAGACGGTCATCGGCGTTATCGGCGCCGCGGCCGCCTCCGACGTGGATTGCTCCTTTCCCCCGCCCGCGACCATGGGAGGACCAGCATCATGACGAGTACCGCCAAGGCGAGAACGTGCCAGACTCCGACGGCACGGCAGAAGCGGGTCTGGGACAAGACCGCGCCGGGCTACGACAGGCAGATCGCCTTCTTCGAGAAGATCTGGTTCGCCGGGGGGCGGGAATGGCTCGGTGAGCGCGCCCGCGGCCGGGTTCTCGAAGTTGCCATCGGCACCGGCCGCAACCTGCCCCACTACCCGGCCGATGCCACCATCACCGGCATCGAGCTCAGCCCCGCGATGCTGGCCATCGCCAGGCAGCGCGCCGCGGGCCTCGGCCGTGAGGCGAGCCTGCGCGAAGCAGACGCCGAGCACCTGCCGTTCGATGACGCCTTGTTCGACACCGTGGTCTGCGCGCTGTCGCTGTGCACCATTCCCAGCCCTGTCGCAGCGATCGGCGAGATGCGGCGAGTGCTCGGCCCCGGCGGGCGCCTGCTGCTGCTCGACCACATCGGCAGCATCTGGCCGCCGGTTTACGCCGCCCAGTGGCTCGTGGAACGCATCACGGCCCGCGCGGCCGGGGAACACTTCACCCGCCGCCAGCTCCCCCTGGTCAAGGCGGCCGGGTTCCAGATCGTGGAGTCCGAACGGCTCAAGGCCGGCACCGTGGAGCGCATCCACGCGGTCAGACCTACCTGATCCGTCCCCAGCAGTGGCTGTCCGGCGCGTTCCCCGGACGCCAGCTGGGGCTTGCCCAGTTACCTGCTCTAGCCGGTGAGCGCGGCAGGCTCAGTAACGGATGTTGCGTGGCATGGACCGCCGGGGTACGCAGCGGCGGGGATCGCGCTGAGGGGCCGGCCGGGCGGCCTGGTGCCGTCCCTGGCCAGTGCGGCCGGGCAGCATGCGCTGTTCGCGATCGGGGCCGGCGGGGCCGGGCCGCTCGCCGCGATCCTCGGCGCCGGCGGGACGGCGGGAGAGTACCGGCACCGCACCGCCGCAGTGACCTTCCTGGCCACCTCGCGCCGGGCCCAGGTAGTCGCCGCCAAGCTCGTCACCTACCTGGCCGCCGGGATCGGCTAAGCGCTGGTCCGCGTGGCGGCCGAGGTGGCCACGGCGCTGCCGTGGCTGGCCGGCCAAGGAATCCCGGCCCCGCTGGCCGGGCACGGCAACCTGGCGGTACTGGGCGCGGTCCTGGTGTCGGCCGGGCTGTTCGGCATGACCGGTGCCGGGCTCGGCGCGCTGCTGGGCAGCGAGATCGCCACGATCGCCGGCCTGCTGCTGTACCTGTATGTCGCCGAGCCGGCGGTGTCGCACATCGCGGCGTTCCGGTCCTGGACCGGGTACCTGCCCGGGGTGGCCGCCGACGGCCTGACCCAGGCCGTGCAGACCGGGGTCCGCCTGCTGCCGCCCTGGCAAGGCAGCCTGGTGTTCGCCGCCTGGGCCGCCGCGATAGCACTCGCCGGGATCGCCATCACCGTGCGCCGGGACATCACCTGACCCGTCAGTCGATGACCGCGCGCAGCTGCTGGCTGGCGCTGGTGAGTGCTTTCTCGACGTCGCCGGGGGTGCCGGCCTCGGCGAAGATGAAGCCGAGGTACTGATCGCCGTCGGGGAGCGGGCGCACCTGGCGGCCTGGCGGGATGGTGATGGTCACGCCGGTGATCCCGGGTACCGCTTCGGCGGCGGCGCGGCCCTCGACCGCGCGGAGCACCCCGGCGCGCGGTACCGGGAGCATGAATATCCCGCAGGGCCGCGGTGCCTCGCTGGCGGCGGGGGCCGGGGCGCCGAGGGCGCTGGCGATGATCAGCTCTTCCAGGCTCTTGCCGCCGGGGAACCGCAACGCGCGGGAGCACAGGCCGCCGATGGACCGTGCCGCCAGCTCCAGCATGGCGGTCCCGGTGCCGGTGACGCGCAGTTCGGCGTGCACGGGGCCGGTGCGCAGGCCGAGCGCGCGGGCGGCGTGCCCGGCGGCGCGGACGGCGCCGGCGATGACGTGCCGGGGCAGCCGGGACGGGGTGACGAGCAGGGTTTCCTCGAACGTGGGCCCGTCCGGCGTGGCAGGCTTGTCGAAGACTGCCAGCGGCGTCAGGTTGTCATCGGAGAGTAGCCCGTCGATGCTCAGCTCGGGTCCGGGCAGGTATTCCTCGACCAGCAGCGGTTCGTCCGCGTGCTGGCGTGCGGCGGACAGGACGCGGCGGATCCGGGTGGCCGCTAGGACCGCCTGGGCGGCGTCGTCGGCGCGCAGCACGCCCTGGCTGGCGCTGAGCGAGACCGCCTTGACCACGCACGGGAAGCCCGTCGCGGCGGCCGCCCGCCGGACGGCATCGTCGCTGGCGTGCGCGGGGACGATCTCGAACCGGGGCTGGGCCACGCCGGCGCCGGCCCACAGCTGCCGCTGCCTCGTCTTGTCCGATGCGGCGAGGACCGCGCCGACCGGGTTGTGCGGCAGCCCCAAATGGGCGGCGACCGAGGCGGCGAGCAGCAGCATCGGCGCGTCCGCGGCGATGACCGCGTCCACAGGCCCGCAGCGGGAGGCGATCCGCTCGGCGGCGCGGCCTGGGTCGCCGGGGTGGACGGGGATGACCGGATGGCCGCCGACGGGGAGCGCGCCGTCGCTGGCCACAGTCAGGTCCAGGCCCATCCTGGTGGCCGCGATCATGAAGTCAGCCGCGCGGTAGCTGCGGGCGGGCACCAGCAGCAGCACCCGGCGTCCGGTGGTCATCGTTTCTCCGGGGAGAAGAACGGGTCCGTGCCCGTCTCATGGTCGGTGACGTCGGCCACGCCGGTCACGCCGGGCAGCCGGGCGCGCAGCAGCGGCTCGATGCCCTGCCGGACGGTCACCTCCGCCAGGCTGCAGCCCTGGCACCCGCCCTCCAGGCGGATGCGGACCCAGCCGCCGCCGGCGCTGACGGCGGTGACGTGCCCCCCGTGCGCCGCGATCGACGGGTTCACCTCGGCGTCCAGGATCCGCTGTGCTGCGCCGCGGAGATCCCCGGCCGCCGGCGGCGATCCCGGGTCAGCCGCAGCCAGCCGGACCGCGGTGACACCGGGCACGGCGGCACGGATCTGCGCCTCGATCCGGCCGAGGATCGGCAGCACCGCGCCGGGGGAGCCGTCCGCTTCGAGCGTGATCACGCCGTCGTCATCGACGGCCGCGACGCGGATGGCGGTGGCACCGCGAGCGATGGCCGAGGGCAGGATGCTGCGCGCGAGAGCGGCCGTTACCGCCGCAGCGAGATCGCTCACCGGGACCGGGCTTTCCCGAGCGCGGCTTCCAGGTCGGCGATCAGGTCCGCGGGGGACTCGATACCCACCGAGATGCGGAGCAGGTCATCGGGCACCGGGGAGGACGGTCCCTCACCGCTGCGCCGGTGCTCGATCAGGCTCTCCACCCCGCCCAGCGAGGTCGCGCGCTTGAACACCCGGACCTCACCCAGCACGGCCCGGGCGTGCCCGGCCCCGCCGGCCAGCCGGATCGACAGCATCCCGCCGAACCCGCCTTCCATCTGCCGGGCCGCGATGGCATGCCCCGGATGATCGGGCAGTCCAGGATAGAGAACGGCGGACAGAGCCGGGTGCTGGCGGAAATGCGTGGCGATCGTCAGCGCGGTCTGCGAGGCGCGGTGCACCCGCAGGAACAGGGTGCGCATGCCGCGCTGCAGCAGCCACGCCTCGAACGGTCCCGGCATGGCGCCCGCGTTGCGGCGCCAGGACCGGATCCGCTCCCAGAAGGGGTCACGGCGGGCGGACAGCACGGCGCCGGCCAGCACGTCGCCGTGCCCGTTGAGGTACTTGCTGGCCGAATGCACCACCAGGTCGGCGCCGTGCTCGAACGGCCTGGTGTGGACCGGCGTGGCCACGGTGTTGTCCGCCGCCACCCGCGCCCCAGCCGCGTGCGCCAGTTCGCAGACTGCGGCCAGGTCGGTGATCTCCCACATCGGGTTGGCCGGCGTCTCGACCCACAGCAGGCGGGTGCGGCCGGGCCGGATCGCGGCGGCCACCGTGTCCAGGTCGGTCGTGTCGGTGAACTCCACGTCCAGGCCCCACGCGAGCGCGAACTCGGCCAGCCACTTCCGCACCCCCCAGTACAGGACACGGGAGACCAGCACGTGATCCCCGGGCAGCAGCGACTGGAACACCGCGGTCGCCGCCGCCATCCCCGAGCCGAACAGCGCGCACGCGCAGTCGCTGCCCTCCAGCGCGGCGAGCAGCCGCTCGGCCTGCTCCGACGTCGGGTTATCCGCCCGGGTATAGACCCGGCCCTGCGGGTAAGACCCGTCCGGCCGCTGCTCGTAATTCGTGGCTAGGGTGATCACCGGCGCCAGCGCGCCGGTGACCGGATCCGTCTCGCCCAGCGCCTGCGCGGCCAGTGTCTGCGGGGACAGGGACCGGTGTTCCATCAGGCCAAGCCTCCGTTCTCGTCCGCATACCTGCGGTTTCCGTGCTGCCGCGGGCCCGGCGGAGTCCCCGCGCGCCCGGCGGCTGTCATCACGCTGCCTTCTCGACGGCAAGGACCTGGAACGCGCCGGTGGCGGGACAGACCCGCCGCCAGAGCGCCTCAAGGGAACAGGCCGGCATGCCAGCTGCCCTGGACCGCCCAGGGGTGAACAGCGCCCCGTGCAGCCTCACCCGGCCATGCCTTCCGCCGAGGGCGCGCAGCTGGCGGCGGGCGAGAAACCGCGCCGCCCGCCACGGCGGCCGGCGCAGCTGGCGGCGGCGGGCCATTCCCCAGGCACTTCGGCGGTGCGTGCCCGCAGCTCCCGGAGCAGCCGCACGCAGGCGCGGTCGCCGCCGTCGACGACCACCGGATCCGCGGCGGCGGGGTCACGCGGGCGCCCCGCCGGGGGGCTGCCGGGCCGCGGCCTGGCCGGCTGGCTGCTGCTCGCGGGACATGAGGTCACTGTCCCAGGCGCTGCGGTCTTCCGGTGCCCGGCGGCTGCTGGCCGCGGCTGTCATGCGCTGGCTCCGGCGGTGACCGGGAGCCCGGCCAGCCGCCAGCCGGGCATCCCGCCCTCCAGCGGCCGCGCGGAAAAGCCCCGTGAGCGCAGCAGCCGCACCGCGTACGGGGCGAACACGCAGTACCGGCCGCGGCAGTAGGCGACGATGCCGACGCCGGCGGGAAGCTCGGCCAGCCGCGCGGCGAGCTGGTCGTGCGGCACGCTGACCGCGCCGGGAATGTGGCCTGCGGCGTATTCGGCTTCCGGCCGCACGTCCAGCACCAGGACCTGCTCATCGCGCATCCGGCGCAGCAGCTCGTCCTGCGCGACGGGCTCCAGCGCGGCCACGTCCCCCAGGTAGCCGCGGGCGGCTCGTTCCGCCTCGGCGAGGCGGGCGGCGGCGAAGTCCTGAACCTGGCCGGCCAGCGCGGCGACCTCGTCGCCAGCGAGCCGGTAGTAGATCCTGAGCCCGTCCCGTCTGCTGGCCGCCAGCCCGGCGGCGGCCAGCGTCCGCACCTGGGCCGAGGTGTTGGACACCTTCATGCCCGCGGCGCCGGCCAGCTCCTCAACGCTGCGCTCGCCCTGGGCGAGCAGGTCCAGCAGCTCCAGCCGGGCCGGGTTGGCCAGCGCCTTGCCGACCCGGGCGAACTGCTCGTACAGGGCCAGCTTGCGCGCGTGCTCATCCACCGCCATCCCCGATCCCGCGATAGTGTTATAACGTTCTTTGGAATACTGTATCAGACGGACAGCCGATCCACTCGCCGCATGGAGGACCCGTGAGCTTCGCTCGTGACCATCTGATCCCCCTGGTCGACGAGGGCCTGGGGAACTCCGCGTACCTGGCCGACCTCGGCGGCGGGCGGGCGCTGGCCGTCGACGCCTCCCGTGACCTGCGCGCCCTGCGCCAGGCCGCGGCCAGGCGGGGCCTTTCGGTGGCGTTCGCCGCTGATACGCACCTGCACGCTGACTTCCTCACCGGGAGCGTGCAGCTGGCCGCCGGCGAGGGCGCTGTCGTGCTGGCTTCGGCCGCGGGACGGCGGGAGTTCCCGCACACGCCGCTGGCCGACGGGGACGAGGTGGACCTGGGCGGGCTGAGGCTGCGTGCCCTGGCCACCCCCGGGCACACCGACGAGCACCTGTCCTACCTGCTGCTCGACGGGTCCCGGGAACTGGGGGTGTTCACCGGCGGGTCGCTGATCGTCGGCTCGGCGGCCCGCACCGACCTGCTCGGCGCCGGCCGGGCCGAAGAACTGGCCCGCGCCCAGTACCGGTCGCTGCGCACGCTGGCCGCGCTGCCCGGCCCGACCGCCGTCTGGCCGACGCACGGGGCCGGGTCGTTCTGCTCCGCTCCGCCCGGCGCCGCGCGCACCACCACGATCGGCGCCGAAAAGGCTGGCAACGCGCTGCTGGCCGCCCCGGACGAGGACGCCTTCGCCCGGCTGCTGCTGGCCGGCCTGGGCTCCTACCCCGCGTACTTCGGCCGCCTCGCCGAGACCAACCGCAAGGGCCCCGGCCTCATCACCGGTACCCCCGGCCTGGCCCTGCTCTCCCCCGCGGCCGTCCGTTCCGTGCTCGCGGGAGGCGGCTGGCTGGTCGACGTCCGGCCGGTGGCGGACTTCGCTGCCGGGCACATCCCCGGCGCGGTATCCATCGCGCTGCGCGAGCAGTTCGCCACCTGGCTGGGCTGGCTGCTCCCCGCCGACATGCCCCTGAGCTTCGTGCTCGCCCCGGGCCAGGATCCCGCCGAGGTCGCCTGGCAGGCCCTCAAGATCGGCTACGAGCACCTGGCCGGGCAGCTGGACGGCGGCATGGCCGCCTGGCAGGCCGACGGCGGGCCAGTAACCGGAACCGGGCTGGTCAGCGCCGGTCGCCTCGACGGCCGCCCGGTACTGGACGTCCGGCAGGACAGCGAGTACCGCGCCGGGCACATTCCCGGCGCGGTCCACATCGAACTCGGCGACCTGCCCGGCCTGGCCCAGGCCGCTCCCGAGGGCGCGGTGGTGATGTGCGGTCACGGCGAGCGGGCCATGACCGCCGCCAGCCTGCTGCAACGCGCCGGGCACCACGGCCTGGCCGTGCTGGCCGGCGGTCCCGGCGACTGGGCGGCCGCCGCCGGCCGGGCACTGCAGGAGGGGCCGTGACCCGGCCAGGACCTACCAGCACGCCCGCCGGCATCAGCCCCGGTGAGGACATCCGGCTGGGGCTACGGGCCAACCTCGCCCAGTTCACCCTGCTCGCGGTGGTGAACTTCTTCGTCGGCGGCATGGTCGGCCTGGAACGCACCGTCACCCCGCTGGTCGGGTCCGAGCAGTTCCACCTCGGCGAGATCACCATCGCCGCGTTCGTCGTGGTCTTCGGGTTCACCAAGGCGATCACCAACGCCGTCGGCGGCGCGATCGTGGGCCGCTACACCCGCAAGGCCGTCCTGGTGGCCGGCTGGGTCATCGGCCTGCCCGTGCCGTTCATGCTCGCCTACGGCCCCGGCTGGGGCTGGGTGATCGCCGCCAACGTCCTGCTCGGCGTCAACCAGGGCCTGACCTGGTCGATGACGGTCAACATGAAGATCGACCTGATCGGCCCCGGCCGCCGCGGTTTCGCCCTGGGCATCAACGAGACCGCCGGCTACCTCGGCGTCGCCGTCACCGCGCTGGCCACCGGCTACCTGGCCGCCGGCTACGGGCTACGCCCGGCACCGGAACTCCTCGGCGCCGGGTATGCCGCCGCTGGCCTGGCCCTGTCCGCGTTCGCGGTCCGCGACACCTCCGCCTGGGCCCGCGCCGAGGCCCGCCAGCACCCCCGCCCGGCCGGGCCGCACCCGTCAGTGCGCGAGATCGCCGTGCTGGTCTCCTGGAAAGACCGCACCCTGGCGGCAGTCAGCCAGGCCGGGCTGGTCAGCAACCTCAACGACGGCCTGGTCTGGGTCATCCTGCCGGTCCTGCTCGTCGAGCACGGCGTCTCGGTCACCGGCGTCGGCTACGTCAAGGCCTTCTACCCGTTCATGTGGGCCGCCGGGATGATCGCCACCGGCCACCTCGCCGACCGGATCGGCCGCAAGCCCCCCATCGTCGCAGGGATGCTGATCCAGGCCGCCGGGCTGGCCGTGATCACCATCGGCATCTCACACGCCCTGGCCGCCGGGCTGACCGGGGCCTTCCTGCTCGGTACCGGCACCGCGCTGGTCTACCCCACCCTGCTCGCCGCGGTCAGCGACGCGACCCACCCCGCCTGGCGGGCGACCGCGCTTGGCATCTACCGGTTCTGGCGCGATTCCGGGTACGCCATCGGCGCCCTGATCGGCGGAATCACCGCCACCCTCGCCAGCCTCGACACCGCGATCGGCGTGGCTACCGTCCTCACCGCCGCCTCCGGCATCCTCGCATGGGCATTCATGAAAGAAACCCATCGCCGGCCGCAGGCTGAGCGGGCACCCCGCCCATGACCGGCGGGCCGTCCCGGGCGTTAGCGGGACGAGCGGCCGGCGCCGCCGGGCGAGACCGCCGTCGCCCTGATCAGCGAGCGGTGCCCTCAGCCGCGCCGCGGGCGGTGCTCATCCACCGGCCAGCGGCCCGCTCCGGCAGGACTGCGCATGGCCCGCGCTGGACGGCGTCGCCAAGCGCACAGCCCCGGAGCCCAGCCTCACACGCGGCAATGCCGTACGTGGCAGCCGGGACCAAGGGGGGCGTGTCCCGGTCAGCAGCAGTCGTCGCCGGGCCAGGATCGGATGCCTTCGCGCACTGCTACCGCGGCGATGCCCAGGCCGATGACGGGATCAATCCGCCAGCCGCCGGGCCAGGCGGCGGTGATGGCCAGCACGGCCAGCACGGCGGCGGCGCAGGCCTGGCCTGCGCGGCGCACGGGTAGTTCTGGGTGCCTTCCCCGGCGGTGGCGGCCGAGCCCAGCCGGGCCGAGAGCTTGTGCTTGGCGCGGCCCAGCAGCGGCATCACCGCGGTGTTAGCGGGTGACGGTGCGCGGGATGAGGCGTGCGGCCAGTCCCGAGCGGGTCAAGCTGGTAGCGGTGGCGGTGGCCAGGATCCAGGTGAAGGCCGGCGCGGCGAGGAGCGCGGCGGCGATCATGGCTGTGTCCAGGATGATGAGGCCGATGCTGCCTGGCACGGCCAGCCGGGTGCGGCGGTAGCTGTGCTGGCCGGTGGCGGCGCCGGCGAGGGCGGCGATGGCGAGCAGCAGCGCTGCGCCGAAGGCGATCCGGGCGGCGGCTGGCACGGGCCAGGTCCAGGCGCGGGTGCTGATCAGGGCGGCGCCCCAGCAGGCGCCGACGGCGGGGCCGCTGGTGAGCATGATGCGGGCGGCGCGCCGGCCGGGCGCGTGCCGGGTGAACTGGGCGGCGAGCTGCCGGGCGTCGCCGAATTCGGCGAGGGCGGCGTGCGCGGCGTCCAGGTCGGTGAGCCCGCGGGCGAGATGGTGCTCGCGTGCTTCGGCTAGGCCGTCGGCGATCTCGTCGACGATGCCCGCCGGGAGGCGGCGGCTGAGGTCGGCGAGGTAGGCGCTGGTCAGGTCGCCGGGCACGGGGCTGCCTCGAGGATCCCGGTTACCGTGGAGGCGAAGTCGCGCCAGGCGGCACGGTCGCCGGTGAGCCGCCGCCGGCCGGCGGCGGTGAGCTGGTAGGTGCGCCGCTTGCGGCCGCTGACGACTGACCAGCTGCCGCGGAGGAGCCCGGCGGATTCCAGGCGGCGCAGGGCGGGGTAGATGGTGCCGGTGGGCAGGTCGAACCGGGCTCCGCTGGCTTCGCGGAGGGCCTCTTTGACCGCGTAGCCGTGCCGGGGGCCGTCTTCGAGGGTGGCGAGCAGCAGCGTGTCGAGGTGCCCCTTGAGTATCTGCGCCTCTGTCTTCATATGCAGGTATCCTACCCATACGAGCATAGGTAGGTAACCTATCTATGGAGAGCTGGGAAGGAGGCCGCGGTGGGTGAGCCGGCGATTGCAGCGGAGGGCCTTACCAAGGCGTACACGTCGGGTAGGAGGCAGCTGTTGGCTACTGAACTGGACAGGCAAGCCGTTCACGAGGAGATGGAGCGGGCCGGGCAGAGGTTTCACCGCCTGCTGGACAACGCAACCGTCGCGGACCTGCGCAGGCCGACCGACGGGACCAGATGGACCAACGAGCAGCTGCTGTTCCACATGCTGTTCGGGTACCTCATCATCCCCGCGCTGCTGGTGATCACCCGGATCTTCAGCCGGCTCCCGGACACGGCCAGCGGCGCGTTCGCGCGGCTGCTGGACGCCGCGCGGACCCCGTTCGACGTGGTGAACTACCGGGGGTCGCGGCTGGGCGCGCGGATCATTCCTGCCTCGCGCATGGCAGTCAGGTTCGACCAGGTGATTTCGGCCTTGCAGCGCCGCCTGGACCGCGAGCCAGACTCCGCGTTGCGGCGCGGGATGCACTACCCCACCTCCTGGGACCCGTTCTTCACCAGCTACATGACGCTGTACGACATATACCGGTACCCGACGCAGCACTTCGACTTCCACAGCCGGCAGCTCACACTGCGCGACCCCGGATGACGCGTGCTGCGCGCACCGGCACGGCGGTCTACCCGTGCTGACCTGAGGCTTCACGTGGCGGACATGTCCGGGACGTGCGGTGCGCAGTCACGCTGGCGGGCTTTTGAAAGCTGATCCGGCAGGCCACAGGATGATCAGGGCAGTGAGGGCGGGATCCGGCTCGCGGGTGGCCGGCCGGGTTAATGGGGCAGCGCCGCGCCGCCAACGGCGATTATCGCTCCGGCGGCGCCGGCACCCAGCAGGGTGAGCACGACACCGCGGCGCAGCGGGAAGAGCATGAGGATGGCGGCGGCCAGGATGGCGTATTGCCAGGGCTGCCCGAGTGCGCGGGTCAGCGGGATGGCCGAGCCGAGGATGGCGCCGATCGCGGCCGGGCCGGCCCCGTCGAGGAACGCGCGGGCAGTCGGGTTGCCGCGGATGCGGTCGAACCGGTGCGCGCCGAGCAGGATGAACGCGAACGACGGCGTGAACGCGACCGCGGAGGCGAGCAGTCCGCCGGCCAGGCCCGCGGCGGCGTAGCCGACCACCGCGACGGTCTGCACGACCGGGCCGGGGGTGATCTGGCCGAGCGCGACGGCATTGAGGAACTGGGTGCTGGTCATCCAGTGGTAGTGGCCGACGGCGTCGGATTGCATCAGCGGGATGATCACGAACCCGCCGCCGAAAGACAGGGCGCCGACCTTGAACGCCACCCAGGCCACCGACAGCAGCGTCCCGCCGGTGACCGCTCCGGCAGCCAGCAGCGGGAACGCGGTGATCCCGTTCGTCGTCGTGAGGCGGGGGATGGCGCGCTGGGCGGTGAGCTCGATCACGCCGCAGCAGAGCAGGACCAGGACCAGCCACACGCCGATGACCGCGGCGGCGGCCGCCCCGGCGACCAGGTAGGCCAGCCAGCGGATGGCCTGCTTGCGGCGCTGCCAGCTGGCGCCGAGCAGGGAAGCGCCGGCCTGGAGGGCGACCGCGGGAACGGCGGCCCCGGCGCCCGCGCCGGCGCCGAGCACCCACAGCGGCGGGCTGCCGCTGAGGAACAGCGCGGCCAGGGCGAGGATCACGATCAGGCCAGGGACGATGAACGCGGCACCGCCAGCCAGCGCGCCGGCCCGGCCGCGGACCCGCCAGGCGCAGAAGATCGCCAGCTGGGTGGAGGCCGGGCCGGGCAGCAGGTTGCACGCGGCGATCGCGTCCTCGAACTCGGCCGCGTCCAGCCAGTGCTCCCGCTCGACGCACAGCTCGCGCAGCAGCCTGATGTGGGTCGGCGGCCCGCCGAACCCGATGCAGCCGATCCGGCCCCACTCGCGCAGCACCGTGCCGAGCCCCGGGCCGGGCAGCGGCGCCGGGGCCCCCTCCCCGGCAGCGGCCGGCATCAGCGGCCGGGCGGAGAGGTGGCGGGCTGGAACAACTCGACCACGTTCCCCGCCGGGTCCTCGATCAGGATCTGCTTCCCGCCGGGGCCGGTGACGATCTCGTTGGGGAAGCGCACGCCTTCGGCGCGGAGCCGGGCGACCTCCGCCGCGATGTCCGCCACGATCAGGTGAATCCGGTTCCAGCCGCCCGGCCGGGGCTTGCGGCCATCGGGCATGGGCCGGCCTGCTGAGCTTTGCGGGCCGGCCAGCAGCAGCCGCAGGCTGCCGCGGGCGACGTCGGCGAACGCGGGCGCCGCGCTGGACAGCAGCGTGAAGCCGAGGTGGCCGGTATAGAAGCCGACGGCTTCCTGCACGTCATCGACCATGTAGCGGACGCTAACCACCTCTTGCGGATTCGTCATCACACCTCCTGGACAGATGCATGCGCGGGCGCTGCGCTGACAGCAGCAAGCCAGAACCCGATCCGGGCGTCCAGATCGGCCGCCATCCGCTCGAACGCCGGGTACGTGTCCACGTCACCGCCGGCGGCCGGGTCGGGGATGCTCCAGTGGACGGCGGCGGGATGGCCGGGGAACTCCGGGCAGGCTTCCCGGACCCGGTCGCACAAGGTGATCACGTAGTCGAACCGGTGCCCTGCGAACACGCGGTAATGCTTGGCGTGCCGCCCGGCCAGGTCGATGCCCCGGGCCGCCATCACCCGCACCGCATCGGGGTGCAGCGGCCTGGGCTGGCTGCCCGCGCTGGCCGCTTGCACCCGGCCGCCGGACCGGGCCTGGGCCAGCGCCTCAGCCACCTGCGAGCGGGCGCTGTTGCCGGTGCACAAGAACAGCACCGTGCACCGCCCCGTGACCAGGGCCACGGGTACGGGATCAAGCCGCAACCCGGGATGCAGCGCCGCCCCGGCCGCCGCCAGCGACCGCGCGCACCGCGCCAGGTCAAGGTGGTAATAGGTGTCACGGCCGTCGAAGCTGCTGCGCCTCGTCCCCACCAGGCCACTGCCCCGGAGCTGCGCCAGGTGGTAGGAGACCAGGTTCTGCGGCTGCCCGGCCAGCATCGCCAGTTCCCGCACCCGCAGATCGCTGCGCGCGAGCTCACGCAGCAGCCGCCAGCGCAGCGGATGGCCCGCCAGCCGCGCGAACGGCGGCGGCGCGGGCTGCGTGCCTGACCCCACCCCTAGAGAATACATCAAGTCAGTTTGATGGATTCGCCGGAAGATACCGGCGCCGCCCGGCTGCCCGCAACTATGGGCGCGGCCGCTGCCGGGTTGCCGGATGCTGCAGCGGCGATGTACCTGCGGCTAGCCGGTGAACGGTGCCCCGCCGGGGCGTGCCTGGACCAGTGGCGGCGGCCAGGAAGCTTGGGCTGATGCCTGGCACCCCAGCACGCGCCGGGAGCCGGGGCCGGGCATCAGGAACGATGGCTGGCGACGCGGGCGAGCGACGTCGCGAGAGGCCGTGGCGCCGCGCGGGCGGTGGATCTGCTCAGGGCCGGGACCGCACCAGGGAGGTGCAGCATGCGTGAGCGGCGCGGAAGACGCTGCCGTGCGGGGGCGCTTTAGGTATGTTCTGGGCTATGAGCCAGGAGCCTGCGGTCTTTTCCGCGGACGTCAGGGCCGGGTGGCCGGCGGCTACGTGCGGGCGCACCTCGCGAGCCTGTACTCTGCCTGGCGCGGATCGGGCGGGCATCTGGCGCGGGGCGCAGTCATGGCGGTGACGGGCACCGGGGTGCTGGCCGGCCGGTACGTGATGCTGGATGTCCTGGGTACGGGCGGCATGGCGATGGTGTGGCGGGCCAGGGACGAGGTGCTGGGCCGCGATGTGGCGGTCAAGGTGCTCAGCCCGCAGTACGCGGCCGATCCGGGGTTCCTGGCCCGGTTTGAGCGAGAGGCCCGGCACGCGGCACGGCTCAGCCACCCGCGGCTGGTGACCGTGTTCGACTCCGGCGTGGACGGGACCTCGGCGTTCATCGTGATGGAGCTGGTCGTCGGCCCGACCCTGCGGCAGGTCCTGGACCAGGCCGGCCCGCTGCCGGAAGGGGAGGCGGTCCGCATCGCCGCGGCGGTCTGCGAGGCGCTGGAGGTCGCGCACGCGGCCGGGCTGGTACACCGCGACATCAAGCCCGCGAACATCATGCTGACCGGCGGCGGCGAGGTCAAGGTCCTCGACTTCGGCATCGCCCGGGCCGATGGCGGCGACGGCACGACCGGGACTCTAGGTGTGCTAGGCACCGCCGCATACCTGTCCCCTGAACAGGCATCCGGCCAGGCGGCCGGTCCGCAGTCCGACCTGTACTCCCTGGGCTGCGTCTTGTTCGAGATGCTCACCGGAGCGCCGCCGTTCTCCGCCGGCACTACGGTCGGCCTGGCCTACCGGCAGGTCCATGAGGATCCCGGGCCGCCGTCGGCTCGGCGCCCCGGGCTGCCCGGCCGGCTCGACCAGGTCACCGGGCGGCTGCTGGCCAAGAACCCGGCCGGCCGGCCGGCCAGTGCCGCCGCGGCCAGGGCCGCGTTGCTGGCGGCGCTGACCCCGGACGCCACCGCCGTGCTGACACCGGCCGGCGACCCGGAGCCGGGCCGCCCGGGGCGGTGGCGTCCCCGCCTGGCCGAGGCGGTGCTCACGGCCGCCCTGGCCGCATCGCTGATCGCGCTCGCCGCGGTGCTCCTGGCCGGCGTGCCCGGCCATCCCCGGGTCTTCTCCCCGCCTGGGCACCCGGCCGCCACGCACGCGGCCGCCGTCCGCACGACCCCCACGCCCCGCAACGCGGCCGCACGGACGCAGGCCAGCGCCCTGCCCCCGGCCGCCGCAGCAGCTGGCGCGTTCGTCGGCGACCTGCAAGCCGCCGTCGCCGACGGCCAGGTGACCCCGCAGGCCGGGCAGGACCTGTTCAACCACCTGCAGCAGCTGCTGTTCGGCCCGCCAGGCCAGAACACCCAGCAGATCCAGCAGCAATACCAGCAACTCATCCAGGCCTACGACCAGCACCAATCACAAGGGCAGATCACCGGGCCGGCCGCCAGCCGCCTCCGTCACGCCCTGCAGGCCCTCGGCATTGCCCTGGGCGCCCTCTAGATCGCTGAATCTCGCAGGTGCTTGACGCGCATGTGGTCCACGGGCGCCGGGCCGCTCAGCCGGTAGCCGAGCGCCTTGCAACCCCGGGCCGCCAGGTCATCCAAGAACTCGCCGAACGCCTTGGCATGGGTGCGGTCCAGCCCGGCGATCTGCTGGTCCGCGCGGGGCGTGGCGATGACTTCGGTGGGCACGCCCCGGACTTTAGCGGCTCTCCGGAGGGCTGCCGGAGCGGATCGGGCGGAGTACGCGGCCCTCACCGCGGCGCATCTGGTCCAGGCTTTCGCGCAGGTCCGCGCGATCCAGCAAGGCCGCGTCCTCAAGACGGCGCCACACCTGATCCAGCAGATCCCGGTCCTGCCCGGCGGCCCGCAGCTCGCTGACCAGGTGACTGACCGCATGAACGCTGCGCACATCCAGCAGCAGCCTGGGGGAGCGCCGGGCGACGGTCAGGACGCCCGCCGCCGCCCAGGCACGGATCGTCTTCTCGCTCAGCCCGAGAATCCGGGCCGCGATGACCGGCCGTACAGTGCCTTCCTCCGCCAGCGCGCTGTCTGAGACCGTCAGGAGCCTTGCCCGGCGCTCGTCGTCCTCGGGGAGCGTCCTGGCCACGTCCTCCACGACCTCGACCCGTTCGAACAGGCTGCGGAGACGCTTTTCCTCAACAGCTATGGTCATGGCACCTCCCTCCGCCCTTCATGATTCCGAGTATGAGGCAATTTCTCAGAACCCGCCAGTGACGCCATTCCCTGGGCAAGGCCGGGGCAATCACCGGCACAAGGCCCACATCACGGCCAGGGCGCCCAGCATGCCACGTGCGGCTACGGGCTGCCTTCCATGACGCGGTCATAGGTGCGGCGCGCCCGGGCGCTGCGGGCGCTGGCGCCGTACCGGCGGAGCATCTGCGGGGAGGACCAGCCATTGAGCTCCATCAGGTCCCCCTCCGCCCCGCCGCGGTCCAGCCAGGTGTGACTGAAATGGTGCCGGAACCGGTGCGTCCAGGCATCTACCCCGCACTGCCGGCCGCGGCGGGCGATCATCTGGTAGATCCCGTTCGCGGTCATCGGCCCCCGGTTGTTTACGCCCAGCCACAGCTCCGCCCGCCACGCCTGCCCGTGCTTCGAGCGGACCCGGAGGTACCGGTCCAGCGCCCTTGCCGCCTCGTGGCCGATCCGGACCACCCGCGCCCTGCCGCCCTTGCCGCGCACCGTGATCTCCCGCCTCCACAGGTCAACATCGCTGCGCCGCGGGTCGCCCGCGTCATAGCGGATCCCGGCTAGCTCCCCGGCCCGCATGCCGGTTGCGGTGAGGACCGCGATGATCGCGGCATCGCGCCGCTGGGCGAACGAGCGGCCCTGGCAGGTCTTCTCCAGGGCCGATAGTTCTTCGCTGGTGAATACCGGCACGAGCTTCTCGGTCACCTTCGGCGCGCTCAGCCGGGTCATCGGGTCCGGGAGCTGCTCCTCTTCCGCGAGCCAGCGGAAGAACTGCTGCAGCGCCCGGAACTGATTGCTGGCGTACGCGTCGCTGTACAAGGACAGCAGGTGCACCAGCCACCGCTGCACATCGTGGCCGCTGACCTGCTCCCACCTGGTGCAGCTGGTGCGCGGGAGCAAGTGGGCGGCGGCGAACCACTGCACGGCTTCGGTGTAGGTCCGCACCGTCTTGGGCGCCTTGCCCTCGGCCGCCAGGTGCAGCCGGAACGACCCGATCTCTGGAGCGAACGGCCCGGCATCCAGAGGCTTGCGCCGCCGGGGACGGGATTGCGGGACGGTCATCGTTTTTCTCTCTTCCTGCGGTTCTGCGGGAGCGCACGCATCCGTGCGTGAGCGTTTCCGCAGGTCAGAGAACTTAACGATGAGCGCTTGCAGCGCCATGGGAATCCCTGTCTTCCTGCTGTCTGCGCAGGTAAGAGGGCTGACTGATCGTCCTCAAGGTGGTGAGGTCTTCACGTTTGGGGCTGACCTGGTTCGATGGGCTGTGGCTGGCGGGCTGCCCACAGGTTAAGCGGGCGCTGCCCACGTTTGTCTTGGCTGGCTAGCGTGCCCAGCGGGGGTCGGCTTCGAAGGCGGCGGCGCCGAGGGCTTCGAGCTGGGTGAGCAGTTCGTGCAGGCGGCGGTCGTTGTCGATCCAGGGCTGGTAGTCGCGGTGCTGGTCGGGGCTGAGCCAGCGGCAGATCGTTTTCGCGGCGATTTTGCGGGTCCATTGCAGGTACGGGCCGTGCAGGCGGGGCGGGTCGGCGTGGCAGCTGCAGTTGCGGCGGCCGCAGCGGGTGCGCCGTTCGGTGATCGAGCCGGGCAGCACCATGCCGGAGCTGGCGATGGCGGCGAGCTCGGCGGCGATCTTGCTGGCCTCGGCCTGGTGGGTGGCGGCGACACGCACGGTCTCAGGGTGGCATAGATCCTTTGTCCTGGTCATGTCCTACTGTATATCTACAGTGTGACAGCAGGCCGTGCCGTGCCGTCCGGAGATGACGGCGCTGACCTGGTCGCC
>JBKQQQ010001038.1:0-2571 GCA_052144275.1 Streptosporangiaceae bacterium | reverse complement strand
CTCGCGTCGGGTCTTGCTGGAGCACATCGCGGAGCCGTTCTGCCGCTTCGCTGTGGGAGCCGCGCCCCTCAAGCGCCTCTGCCATCCCGAGCAGCAACCGGATATGCAACTCCGCCAAGGCAGTGCGGCGCTCGGAGCACCAGCTCTCGTAGCGGTCCTCCGGCAGCAGCTCACCGCCGTAAGCAGCGAAAGCAGCGTCATAAGCTGCGATTTCCTTGCGGCGCAGCGCGTCCTCGGCAAGCTGCTCGAACTCGTCCGTATCGACTATGGCATGCTCGGTGCTGAGGACGAGCATGCCGTCCGCTAGACGGAGATACGCCGAATCCTGACGTCGCGGAAGACCGGGTTGCAACGCGCGGCGGGCAACATGAAGAGCCTTACCGAGGCTATTGAGCGCGGATTCCGCGTTCACTTTCGGCCAGAGGACGTCGGTGACCTGCTCGCGGTGCAACGCGTGCCCCGGTTGGACGGCTAGAAGCTTGATCAGAGTCTTGGCGCTACGCCTCGGCCAATCGGATACGGCCTGCCCGACGTCGCTGCGTTCAATGCAGAATCCTCCGAGCAGCCTCACATGCAAAGGCGCAATCCCGTTCGGCTCCGAACGCCGCACCTGCGGGGCACCTACCCCCGGCGCCGGCGGATGGATGTCCCTGCGTGCCCGGGCCGGAACGCCCGAGACACAATGAGCGTCACTCATCGCCTGCCCTCCGCCGACGTTGAAGTTGGCTGGGTGACGCTGCCCGACTCGGGCTGTGCGCGGGCCGCACCAACGTCACCCGGACGGATGGCTAGTGCGGCAGGCACAGATCCACGACGCGAATGAATCGACGCCGCCGAGGACGCGCACCGTCTTCATGCGGACCGCGTCAGTCAGGCGAGGAGAGGAAGCACCTTTCAGATCTAGCAGACGACCGCCGTCTCAAGCTTGACGTGACGCGAAGCCGACGCCACATCGGAACTTGACCAGGCTGATGCCAGTATTTTGGACTTATCATCGAAAGCCCCCCCACTCTGGGCTCTGCGAATCTCTGTCAGGTTGAAGGCGGTGGCGAGGCCACCCACCTCCTTATTTGCCACCGGAGGGCAACCAGCCCGACCATCCCGGTGGATCCGTAAGAAACCAGCTTGGTCCATAGGACCGCACGTTTCAACACATGAATCGATGAAATTTGCATGATAGGGCGAAATATGGCCACGAAATATAACATTAACAGCAGTGATAACTATAACATCGTGCATAATAACCAACCTTTGGAAGTCACAACAGTCGCTCTTTCACCATACGGCGAGCGCTTCGCTGGCGATCAGGGCGGACCGCACCTCGTCCGATGGCTGTAGATACATCGGCCGTGCTGGCCGAAGTTGAGGGTGCTGCTGCCTGTTTGACCCGGATGGGCCGGGTATATAGATGCCTGTGGCCGCCGTGTCCAGCCACCAGGCCGACCTGGACGTACAGCAAGAGATGCGAGATGTACCGGACCCTGCTGGCCGACCCCTGATCGTGGGCGCTATCCCGGGGGAGCCGCCAGGTTTCCGGCTGCGGGCGGAGGCGCTGGCGAAGCTGGATAGCGTCGGCGCGGAGCCGCCGGTGATGCATGTGGTCATCGGGATGCCGGGTGCGGGCAAGACACAGCTGGCGGCCGGGTACGCGCGAGCCAGAGTGCCGGCGGGCTGGCGGCTGGTGGCCTGGGTCAACGCCGCGGACATCAGGACCCTACTCGCTGGCCTAGGTGCGGTGGCCGACGCTATGGGGCTGTCGGCCGGCGGCGCCGGGCAGGATGCCGGTGACCTGGGCCCGGTCGTCCGGCGCTGGCTGGAGACAGAAGGAGACGGCTGCCTGCTCATCTTCGATGACGCAAAAGATTGCGATCTGCTACGGCCTTTCGTTCCGGCCGACGGTGCGGCCCACGTGCTGGTGACCAGTGAGCGGCAATCGGTAGCAGATTTGGGAGCGAGCGTTCCTGTCGACGTGTTCACTGCTGAGGAGGCGCGGGCGTTCCTCGCCGAGCGGACCGCCCTGGCGGACGACGCGGAGGCCGCCAAGGTGGTCTCAGAGCTGGGATATCTGCCGCTGGCGCTGGCGCAGGCCGCAGCGGTGATCGCCGGGCAGCAGCTCAGCTACGGGACGTACCTGGAGCGATTGCGGGCGCTGCCGACGGGAGAGCACCTGGCTCCCGAACCAGGACAGCGTTACCCGCCCGGCGTGGCAGCGGCGGTGCTCCTGTCCCTAGACGCGGCCCGGGCGAGTGACCAGTCAGGCGTATCCGCCCAGGTGATGGAGATCATCGCGGTGCTGTCCGGAGCAGGGGTCCGCCGGGCGCTGCTGCATGCGGCCGGGCAGGCGGGCGTTCTGGCCAGCGACGGGCAATGTGTGGCTCCGGTCCTGGTGGATGGGGCGCTGGAGCACCTGGCCCGCTGGTCGCTGCTGGCTTTCAGCCTGGACGGCCAGACCGTCATCATGCACGACCTGGTGACGCGGGTGGTCCGCGATTGGCTTGCCTGCCGGAAGCGGTTGACGGCGGCCGGCTGGGCCGCCGCTTTGGTGCTGGAAGCGCAAAGCCGGCTGCTTCC
>JBKQQQ010001037.1:0-6826 GCA_052144275.1 Streptosporangiaceae bacterium | reverse complement strand
GCGGCCGTGGTTCCCCGCCGAGCTTCAGGTCCAGCGCGCTGACGCACTCGTACGCGCGCCGGCCGCATTCCGCAAGCACGGGGTCTACTTGTCCGCTGCGGACCTGGAAGCAGCGTGACCGAGCCTGCGGGTGACGGCGGCATCACCGCGCCACATCTTCGCCATGAAGGCACTCGCCGCCAGGACCCGCGACGTCGATGACCTTCGTCTCCTCGCCGGCATCATCGAGGTGGATTCCGCCGAGACGGCCCTCCGGATATGCGCGGAGTTCTTCCCCGACGAACAGGTCCCTCCCAGGACTGCCGCCGTCATCCAGGAACTCTTCGGCTGACCCGGGTACGCCGGCTGGTGTCCGCGCGGGGTACTGCCGGGCCTCGTGCTCCGTCACCTCCCGTGTTCCAGCCGGTCCCGCCACGTGGAATGCCCAGGGTGCGGTCTCCCGGCGGGCGGCCGCCTGGCGTACCTGGCGGAAGATGTGCGCATCGGCCTCGCTGATCTTCGGTGACCCCGGCCTGCGCAGCACGATCATCGCCTTCTCATCGTCGTGACACCGGGGCGGCCTGAGGAGGCTGCCGATGAGGTCGCACAGGCCAGTGAGGTTCTCATCGTCCGGCATGCCGAGGCTGTCATCGACGGGCAGCACCGCATGGGTCCAGGCTCCCCATTCGCCGATGAAGATCACCCAGAGGCTGCGGCTGATCGGCACACCGGGCGCGAACGGCATGGCTCCGAGATCACGCAGCAAGGCTGGCCGCAGGGCGGCCTGATCAGCTGGGCTCGTTGACGGCGCGGGCGCAGACCCGGCCGTGGCGTTCGGGCACGGGCTGGGCGGGGATGTCCGCGTTGATCCCGTCGAGGGCGGCGGTCATGTCGCGGGCGGGCGGTTTCTCAGGCGCCGCGGACGGCGGGCAGCAGTGGTGAAGGACAGCCGACCGGGGTCGAGGCCGATGACGGCGCGGACCGCCTGGTAGATGACCAGGTAGGCCCAGGTTTCCTGGCGGGCCAGTTCCGGGTCGCGGGAGCGGAGGACGCGGCCGGGACCGCGCAGGCAGGTCTTGAACTCGCGGTAGGCAGCATATCAGCGCGAGCTCAGTCCGCTATCGCCAGGCCCTTGACTATGGCCTGGGCCACCGGCGAGGGATCGGAGCCGTCCAGCACGAAGCCGGCGGGGGCGTTGACCGCGGGCTGGGCGATCATCCGGGGTCCCGTGCCCCGGTGCGGCCAGGTCGCCGTGTGCACCATGAACGGATGGCACAGGAAAACGTCCCCGGCCCTCCCGGTGGCATGCGCGGCCGTCATGCACAGCACCGACGGCCGCCAGAAGTCCGCGTCGGAGTCGGTGCCCGCCTCGCCGTAGGGTGCCAGGAACTGCGGGACGGCCAGGTGCGAGCCGCACAGCAGCCGGGTCGGCGCGTCGTGGCGGCCTACATCGGTGAACAGGAACAGCGCCAGCAGCCCGCGGGCTCTGGACCTGATGTTCACCCAGCCCGCGCTGGACCCGTCCGGGGCGGCGTAGCTGCCCTCGATGTGGTACCCGGCGTTGGCCCGCTCGTCCTCGGCCGGGAACCGCACCACGACTGACTCCCCGATATCCGCCGACGGCTCCCACCGGCCCGGCCCGATCAGCTCGTCATAGGCGGCGGTCAGCGCCGGAGCCATGTACGCCGCCACGAACGGCTCGCCCGCCAGGTCGCTCAGGTCCTCCACGAGCGGGGGCCAGCTGCCGGGATCATCCCGCCGGACGCCGCGCCGTTCCATCGCCGCCCAGATCAGCTCCCGGCATCCCGCCACCGTACCGGCGTCCACCGCCCCGCGAACGGCCACGTACCCGTCCCGGACAAACCCGTCCAGGTCCACCCGGCCATGATGGCCCCCGCCACGCAGGCCCGTCATCCGATTAACCCGGCGCTCCGGGAAAACAGACGGACAGGTCGGCCCGCCGGACACCCTGACAGGCAAGCAGGCAAGCAGGCAAGCCCGAGGGTCTTCATCGATGACGCCCCGCTACATCCACCGCAGAGCCCCGCCACGTATGCCACCCCACGTTTACGGAACGTTACAACCAATGGCCTCTAGTCAGTTTGCAAGCAGCCCTTGATGAAGGAGCCGTCGGTACTGAAGTCAAGCCGGCCGTTAGGGGCCGTTGTGTCGTCGCGTGAGTTCCAGCACCCTGTCGGCGACTTCCTCTATCGACTCGGTGCAAACGTCTATGAAGCGCTCATTCGGAAATGGCGGACGCAGGAGCAATTGACGGTTGATCCTGGCGGATTCTTGCCAGTCCCGATATCCGCTGGACCGGGACTCGTCCATCACTCGCCGTCTGAGTTCCGCCTCGTCGATTACGCGCAGCGTTGCGATCACGAAATCGAAGTCCCGGAACACGCTGCCCAGGTGCTCTATGCGCTTGTTTTCCAGGTCGGTAACAATGATGTTCCTAAAACCGTGCCGTGCGTAGTTCCTGAGGACTAGCGCTAGATTCTCAAAGGCAAGGGATTCGTCTTCTTCGTAAGAGATGATGCGAGTGCCCGTGTTCCGAAATTCGGGGATCCAGCCGAACTCGAAAAGCGGCGTGCCGAGCTTGCGGTGAAGGGCAGCCGCGACGGAAGACTTGCCCGAGCCGGGAGCCCCGGTGAGAAAGATGAACGTCCTCACAAGCGTCCTCCCATCGTGCAAACGATAATTACACAGGTGGCCGCGAAGCAGACGCTTCCTGCAGGTCCTGGGGATCAGTCTTCCGGCAGCAGCTTGAGCCGCTGCCCTTTGGGCAGATGACGTGGCGCGACCACTTGAAAGTCCCGGCGGTCAAGGGCGGCGACCTCGTGCAAGTCGAGCCGCTCGGCGAGCGCTATCACGCAAGCATCCACAGCCTGGAGTCGCAGCGACGAGTAGGTGGTGAGCAGTTCAGCCATCCTCCGGTAGTCATGCGGCGTGATCTCAATGACACGAAGCTCGTCGTCGGCGATGGCGGCGCAGAATTCAGCGGCCAGGCCGACGCGCCCGCGCCGCTGCGGATCGGCCAGCAGATTACAGATCTCGGTGACAGCAAGCGACGGGATCACGAGGCGGGACCAGTTGCTGGCGAGGAACTCCACGCACCGGGCATGATCCCTGTCAGCCCTGTTAAGGCAGCGACAAGCGGCCCCGTGTCGCACAAGATCACGCGGACGCCGCTCCGCTGGCCTCATCCCGATCAGGGTAAGTCAGGTACTTGTCATGATTACGGCCAAGATCCGGCGGCCCCTTCAGTGCGCCGACAAGCGCGGCCAGATGCCGCGGAAGCCCGGGGATCTCATCCCGCTCCCGGCTAGCATCCTCAACCCGCCCGTCATCGACCATGACGAGAGTCTATCGTCACGATCCCAGCGGGTGCCGACAGTGAAAGTCGGCGTGGCGAAGCGTCGGCCACACAGCCACCGTACCTTGCGGCCACCTCGACGTCACCGTCAGTTTCCAGCACGCCGCCAAGCCCTGGGCCTGAGGCGGCAGCCATAAGCTGTTTCCTCATTTCAAGGGGCCTATCTGCGCATGTAGCCACAGTCCATTATGCAAACGATAACTACACAGGTAGGGCGGCCCGGCTTATAACGGCTGGCCGTAGAGATCGTTCAGGGTAGCAAGGAGAATCTTGCCTCTGCTGGCGGTGGCTTCGGCTGCCAGATCATCAGTGAAGCCTGTCACGCTGAAGAGGCCGAATGCGGCGTCGGTGGCGTCGTGCCCGGCGGCGGTCAGCAGGTCGCGGAGGTGCTGAAGCTTGCGCAACTCGGCCAGGCCTGGACGGCGGCCGCGGTGCTTGGCCTCGCCGATGAATGCGACCAGCGCGCCGGGGGTCCTCGGGCGGCTGCCGCGCGCGAGCGCCAGGACGTCGATCTCGTGGCCAGTCTTGTGCTCGCGGCAGGCAATGACGGTCTGCCCGACCGGGCCGACGGCGAGGCCAGCTTCCCCGGAGGCATACCGGGCGACCCACTCGCCGGCGAGCGCCTCGAAGTGCGGCCCGAAGATCTTGGACTCCACGGTGTGCTCTGCCTCGGCCCAGACCTGGAGAGCCCGCCCAGCCTCCAGGTCGGCCAGGTACGGCTCGATGACTAGCTGATGGAAGCGGACCATCGGGTCGGCGACCGTGACCACCGGCCGCCGGTCCAGGAGCAGGTCGTGCCGACGGTCGATGAACCCGGCCGAGGCCAGCGTGGTCAGCTGGTGCGTCAGTGAGGTAGCCGGACGGCCGAGCAGGCCGCCGATCTTCGTCGGCGACGACTCTCCCGCCGCCACGGCCGCGAGCACCGAACTGTACGCGGCGGCGTCGCGGATGCGCGGGTCCTCGTGCACGACCCGGCGAGCCTCGTCGAACAACGGCATGGACGGCCGCAGCACGTTCCGCGCGAGCCAGCCGCCAAGCTGCGCGGGATCCTCTGGAACCTGCGGATCCGGCACAAGCTCCCGGTAGCCGGGCGTGCCGCCGACGAGGGCGTTATGGGCGAAGGCCGCGGCGGGATCCTCGATCCCCCAGTACTCCCGCGCGCCCCGGTAGCCGAACGACCGGACGCGCAGTTCGAGCGCAGCCCGGCCACGCAACGCCCTGGTCCCGGACAGCAGGTCCGCCATGACCGAAATCGCCGAGCCGCACAGGAGCAGGCGAAACGACGCAGTGCTCGCCCCGGCACCCGGTCCCAGGCCGTCGTATAGGGACTGCACGATGGACGGCAGCCCGGGAGTTTCCTGAGCCAGGTAAGGAAACTCATCGAGGATTAGCAGCGGAGGCACGCTGGGGGAAGCACGCGAGCGGGATGGCGCGGCCATCACCTCCGTAGCCGTTCGCAACGCCTGCTCCCAGCCGCCGAACCCGAACGCGCCAGCCGACAGACCCGCCCAGGTCGCGAGCGAGTCACCGAATCGGCGCAGTGAGACCGGCTCGGCCTGCTCGGTGGCCAGGTGATAGAGGCCGCCGACCGCGCCAGTGAGTCGGCGCAGCAGGTACGATTTGCCCTGCCTGCGCCTGCCATAGACCACGGCGATCCGTAGCCCCGGCAACGGCGAAAGCGCGAAGTCGGTCAGGTCCGCCCACTCCGCGTCACGGTCAAAGACGTCCGTCGGCTTGTCCAGAGTACTGTTATCCAGCGAAGCCTCCATTAGCCCGACTACAGTTATATTAACTATAGTCGAGCTAGGAGCGGCTGCGAGCATAGGGACAAGGATGACCTTGACGGCTAGCAGGATCGGCAGCCGGACCAGGCGCAGCAAGTGTCCCGCCGGAAGTTCTCCCAGTTCAACGACTATAAGAGCGCCTGCAACCTCGCTCCGCTGTGCAAACGATAACGACACACTTTCGTGGTTTCAATCGGTACCGTGAAGCCGGGCCTCGCGCTGGCCTGCCTGGGGGAGATACTGAGCGTGATGCTGCGGAGTGTCATGTAGCTGCGGTCAACGCTCGTAGTGGTACCGGCAGGCAGCTATGCGGATCTGGTCGTCGATGACCTTGTAGACGAGGCGGTGCTCGTCGGTGATCCGGCGTGACCAGTATCCCTGGAAGCCGTGCTTGAGCGGTTCGGGCTTGCCGATCCCTTCGTTGCCGTTGCGCTGGATATCGGCGATCAAGGCATTGATCCGCTTGAGGACCTTGCGGTCCTGCTGCTGCCACCAGATGTAGTCATCCCAGGCGGCCTCGTCCCAGACGAGCTTCACTCCAGGAGATCCCGCTCGATGCCGCTGCCGTGCTCGAGCCGGTCGATGGAGGCCAGCAGCCGCCGGGCATTCTCCGGGCTCCGGAGCAGGTAGGCGGTCTCTTTGAGGGACTCGTAGTCGGCAAGCGCGACGATCACTACCGGCTCGTGCCCAGCACGGGTGATGACTACTTCCTCCCGGTCATCGACGACGGCGTTGAGGGTCTCGGCGTAGTGTGCGCGAGACTCGGAATACGTCATGGTCTTCACAGGTTCACCGCCCCTCGGTTCGCTATCATCCTCACGTACAAAAAATTGTACGCCTATGCGCGCATGGCGGCAACTGCACGGTCCGCAAGGCTGGTCACACGCAAATCGCCCTGTTCTGGCCCGCGCTGAATCATGACAGCCTCCTTGCCAGGCCGGTACCTTCGGCTCATATCCGCTCCGGGCCGGGCGAGGGAGGATGGCAATGTCCGGGGCAGGCAGGCATCTCGGAGGAGAGCTGCCAGCCAGTGAAGTCGCGGCGGGCTTCAGCCGGCGCGGGTCCGCCGCAACTGCCTCCTGCCTGGGCGCTCGCCGTCCGGGATCTCGCGTGTCACGGCGCAGCCAAGCGCTGCCCGCCGTGACGGGAACAACTGGACACCCAAGACACGGCGCCCGGCTAGGTAAATGGGTGTCCTTGCTCGGGGACGCGATCCGCGGGTCAGGCCGCGAGGAGCTCCTGGGTTTCCTCTGGCTCTTCGATGTGCCACTCGCGGTGGGTCTGCCGCAGTGACTGGCTGGGCACCAGCTGCTTGTCTGCGAAGTGGACCGTCATTTTCGGCTGCTTCACGTTGTAGATCAGGCCCAGCATGGCAAGGAGCTGGATGAGCCGCCATGTGGCGTCGGGGTGCCAGCTGCGCTCGGGCTTGGCTCCGGCCGCCACGGCCTCGGCGTCCAGTGCGACCCTGCGGCCGTGCCGGGGGCAGGCGGGGTCGGCGTGGTGCCAGCTGTGGTTACCTTCGCCGCCGGCCACGATGGCGACGAAGAGATTGTTACGGCTGTCGTCCGCGCGGTACTCGTGCCCGCGGCTGTCCTTTGCCCGGCTGCCCCATTTGTGGCAGACGGAGTTGACGAAACCGGTGGCGGTCATAAGGGCTGCCGTGCGCAGCGCTCCGGCTATCAGCACC
>JBKQQQ010001036.1:0-4918 GCA_052144275.1 Streptosporangiaceae bacterium | reverse complement strand
GCGTAGTCGATCTTCCCGTTGGGCGCCCTGGGTACCTCGTCGACGAAGACGACCAGCCGGGGAACCTTGTACCCGGCCAGGGACCGCCTGGCCGCGGCGATCACGTCGGAGGCGCTCAGGCGGTGATCCGCCGCGGTCACGACGATGGCGGCGACCAGCTGACCGAAGCGCTCATCAGGTACGCCCGCGACCAGGCACTCCTCGACCCCGGCCAGCTCAACCAGGACCTCCTCCACCTCCGCCGGATGGACCTTCTCCCCGCCCGTGTTGATCACGCTCGCACCCCGGCCGATCAGCGTCACGCTGCCGTCGGCCTCGATCCGGCCCAGGTCGCCGGGCACCGCGACCTGCTCGCCGCCGATGGTGAAAAAGGTGGCGGCGCTTCGCTGCGGGTCCTTGTGGTAGCCCGACGCGGGGGTCGGGCCGGCCAGCAGGCCGACCTCCCCGCGGGGCAGTTCCCGCCGGTCCGGGCCGATCACCGTCAGGCCGGCTGCCGCCTCGAAGTTGGCGGTGAAGGCCGGGTCGCCCCGCCGCACCCGCCGGAAGCCGTAGGTGACCCCTTCGGTTGACCCGCAGAAGTCGAGCAGGACCGCGTGCGGCAGGTGCTCGAGCAAGCGCTGCTTGATGCGGGCGCTCCACGCGGTGCCCGCCGAGCAGATGGTCCGCAGTGACGAGGTGTCATAGCGGCCGGCGCCGGCGGGCGCGGCGCCGCTGGCGGGCTCACCGGCGCCGTCGGCCGCACCGGCGTCGAGGGCGCGCAGCAGCGGGAGCGCGAACGCGTCGCCCACGATGGCCACGACCTGGGCGTGGACCGCGCCGATCGTGGCGAGGAGTTCGCGGGCGTCGAACGACCGGCCCTCGAGCGTAGCCACCTGTCCCCCCGAGGTCAGCGTGGGGAGCGAGGCGAAGGTGAACCCGGTGCTGTGCATGAGCGGCGACGCCGGGATGGCGACCAGGCCATTGCCGTCACGGGCCTGCCCGGCCGCGTAGTCCACGATCCCGAGGTCGGTGCCTGTGCCGAGGAACAGATCGCGCAACCGCAGCGAGTTGGTCACGCCGCGGCCGATCGTGTACCGGACGCCCTTGGGCAGGCCGGTGGTCCCGCCCGTGTACGACAGGAAGACATCCTGCTCGCTGCGGCTCACCCGGGGCGCCGGCTCTGACGAGGCGATCAGCTCGGAGTAGCCGCAGGCTCCCGGCAACCGGGCACCGCAAGCACCCTCGCCGACCTCGACGAGCAGCCGGACCCCGGGAACCTCGTGGCGGATGGACGCCACCCGCTCGCCCAGCGCCGAGTCGAACAAGAGCACCTCGGCCTCGCAGTTCTCCAGCAGCGCCCGCAACTCGGCGCCGCCGTAGCGGTAGTTCACGTTGGCGGGCACCGCGCGGATCTTGAGGGCGGCCAGGAAGGTCTCGAAGTACTCGGGGCAGTTGTAGAGGTAGCAGGCGACGACGCTGCCCGGGCCGACGCCGTGGGCCAGGAGCGCGCCGGCCAGCCGGGCGGCCCGCTGCTCGAATTCCCCCCACGCGATCGTCCGTGCCCCGTGGGTCAGGGCCGGGGCGGCAGGGATCTCGTCGGCGATGGCCTCCCACAGGGTGGCGAAATGCAGCGCCTCGGCGGCTGGCCGGTTTTCCCGCATGGTCATGTCCTCGCACAGCTCCCGTGACGCAGCGACCGGGTCACCCGGCGCGTGCCCGGCCCGCAGGCTGGCCAAACCAGTCTGATTTTCCTGTAGACGGCATGTTCGTTAGATGATAACAATTAGATAGACGATTTAGCTATCTACTAGTGATCCGGGTCACGTTCGCTTACCGTCCACTCATCGTCTGCGTGACTCCGGCCACGCCGGCGCTCCCGGAGCGCAGGCGCTGGGCGGACCAGTCACCGTTCCGTCCCCGGCCCGACTCTTGGGGGTTCGAATCAGTAATGAAAAAGGCAAACAGAACCGCTCTGCTGCGAGCATCCGTGCTGGGCGTCGCGGTCGCGGCCCTCGCCACGGCTTGCAGCAGCAGTAACAGCGGGAGCAGCGCGAGCACCAGCACCAGCAGCGCGTCCAGCTCCAGCTCCGCCGTCGCCGCGTCCGGGTCGGACCTGCTCATCGGCACGATCGGCAACTTCTCCGGCCCGTCCGCCCAGCCGGAGCACCTGGCCGGGCTGCAGGCCTGGGTCGACTCGGTCAACGCCAGCGGCGGCATCAAGGGCCACCAGGTCAAGCTGGTCGTCGAGGACGACCAGGGCGACGCGACCAAGTCGCAGGCGGACATCCGCCAGCTCGTCCAGGTCGACCACGTGCTGGCCATCGTCAGCCCGGAGGCCTCGGGCACGGAAAGCGGCTGGGCGTCCTACGTCCAGCAGCAGCACGTGGCCGTGATCGGCGGCGAGAACGACACCCCGGTGTGGTTCACCAACCCGTCGTTCTTCCCGTCCGGCTCCACGGTGCTCACCTCGCTGGAGATGCAGGCCTACGCCGTGAAGGCGGCAGGCAAGGACTCGTTCGGCGCGGTGTACTGCGCCGAGATCGCCGCCTGCAAGCAGTCCGTGCCCGCCCTGGCGGCCTACGCGAAGGCGTTCCAGCTGGACATGTCCACCAGCGCGGCGATCGCGGTGTCGGCGCCGAGCTACACCGCCCAGTGCCTGGCCGCCAAGCAGGCCGGGGCGCAAGCCCTGATCATCGACGCCTCCTACGCGGCCGGCTCACGATTCGCGCCGGCCTGCGCCCAGCAGGGTTACAGCCCGGTGTACGTGATCCCGTCCGGAGCGTTCGATAGTCGCTACCTCCAGCTGAGCCAGGTGAACGGCGCCTACGTGCCCACCACCAACGCGCTCTGGTTCGCCAGCACTCCCGCGGTGGACCAGTTCGCACACGCGATGGCCAAGTACGAGGCGAGCACCGCGCTCGGCCCGAACCCGATGTCCGGCTGGACGGGCGGCATGCTGTTCGGGGCGGCGGCCGCGAGCCTGCCCGCCAAGCCGACCGCGGCGGACATGTTCACCGCCCTGTATGCGCTGCCGAAGAACGACACGCTGAACGGCCTGACGCCGCCGCTGAACTTCCACTCCGGCGCTCCTGCCTCCCAGGTGACCTGCTTCTTCCTGGCCCAGATCCAGGGCGGCAAGCTGACCGCTCCCAAGGGCACCGCGCCGATTTGCCCGTCGTGAGCCTGATCCCCGGGGCGTCCGCACCAGCCGGGCGCCCCGGGGATCCCCAAGACCTACAGAGCGTGATGACCAGATGAATGCACTGCTCCCGTTCGTGATCCTCGGCATCACCGCCGGATCGGTCTACGGCCTGACCGGAACCGGTCTGGTGCTCACCTATAAGACGTCTGGCATCTTCAACTTCGCCCAGGGCGCGGTGGCCACCACCGGCGCCTACGTCTTCTACATCCTGCACGACGACGTCCTGCACCTGCCTGCCGTGCCCACCGCGCTGATCTGCGTATTCGTGGTCGGCCCGGTTCTCGGCCTGGGGATGGAGGCGATGGCGCGCCGGCTGGCGGAGGCGTCCGCGACCATGAAGGTGGTCGCCACGGTCGGTGTGGTCCTCGTGGTCCAGGGCTTCTTCTCGGCCACGTTCGGCACGCTGGCGCGCACCTTCCCGGCCTGGCTGCCGCAGCACACGTTCGGCATCGGCGGCGTGTTCATCGGCGCAGACCAGATGATCATCACCGGCATCGCGCTGGCCGCGACCGTGGCCCTGTTCCTGTTCTTCCGGCTAACCCGGCTGGGCCTGGCCATGCGCGGCGTGGTCGACAACCCCGAACTGCTCGACCTGGGCGGCACCAGCCCGGCGGCGGTGCGGCGGTGGGCCTGGATCATCGGCTCCAGCTTCGCCGTCCTGGCCGGCGTCCTGCTGGCGCCGACCCTGAACCTGGACGCGACCGTGCTCACGCTGCTGGTCGTGCAGGCGTTCGGCGCCGCGGCGATCGGCCGGTTCTCCAGCCTGCCGCTCACCTACGCCGGCGGCCTGGCGGTCGGGATCATGGCCTCGGTGGCGACCAAGTACGTGGTCACGGCCAGCGCCGCGCTGGCCGGGCTGCCCGCCAGCATCCCGTTCATCGTGCTTTTCCTGGTGCTGATCTTCACGCCGCGGTCCAAGCTGGCCGACCGGCGGGTGTCCCGGCCCCGGCCGGCGGCGGTGTACGCGGCGCCCGCCCGGGTGCAGCTGGCCGGCGCCGCCGTCCTGGGCGTCGTCCTGCTGGCCGTCCCGCACCTGGTCAACGCCGGCCAGCTGCCCTACTGGTCGGACGGGCTCAGCCAGGTCGTCCTGTTCCTGTCGCTGGGCCTGCTGGTCCGGACGTCGGGACAGGTGTCGCTGTGCCAGGCCGCGTTCGCGGCGATCGGCGCCACCACGATGGGGCACCTGACCGCCGGGTTCGGGCTCCCCTGGGGGGCGGCGCTGCTGCTGGCCGGCCTCGCGGCGGTGCCGATCGGCGCCTTCATCGCGATTCCCGCCATCCGCCTGCCCGGGGTGTTCCTGGCCCTGGCCACGTTCGGGTTCGGCGTCACGATGGAGCAGATGGGCTACCCGCTGTGGATCATGTTCGGCTCGAGCTCGCTGGGGCAGGCGGTGAACCGGCCCTCGTTCGCCCAGGGCGACATCGCCTACTACTACCTGGTGCTCGTCTTCGCGGTCGCCGCGGGCCTGCTGGTGGTGTGGCTGGTGCGCAGCCGGCTCGGCCGGCTGCTCCGGGGTATGGCCGACTCGCCGGTCGCCCTGGCCACGCACGGCACGAGCGTCGTGGTGACCCGGGTGCTCGTCTTCTGCCTCGCGGCGTTCCTGGCCGGCATCTCCGGCGCCTTGTTCGGCGGCGTGGTGCACACCGTCACCAGCTCGGACTTCACCGCGTTCAGCTCCCTGACCCTGCTGGCGCTGCTGGTCATCATGCCGGGCCGGGAACCCTGGTACGCGTTCGC
>JBKQQQ010001035.1:0-7947 GCA_052144275.1 Streptosporangiaceae bacterium | reverse complement strand
TCCGCGGGCCGTACACGTTTGCGGACGGCATCGCGGCATACGGGGAGCACATCAGGCGTCAGCACAGGCAGCAGCCGGTTCCCGAGGCAGCCCAGACGCGGCGATCAAAACGATCCACGCACGCTCCGGCAGATCTTCCGGGACAGACCCGAACTCGCCGTAAGTTGTGAAGGCCGGTCGCTGCTTCCTGCAGACCGTGGGGGTTCTGGTCCTGTTCACGGTCGCGCGGGCGACCGGGCTGCTCGGGGCGCCCCGATATGTGTACGTATCTGTCTGCCTTCTCATCGTGACGCTGGTCCTGATCGCCTGGAGTGCGGGCGCGACACGTGCTGATCTCGGCCTTGCCCGGACGGATATGCGGGCGGGCTTGGGTTACGGAGCCGGTGCCTTCGGGATCGTCGCTGTCGCCTGACAATTCGAATTGCGCCGGCCCTGATCAGCGTTGCTCGTGGTGGACGGCGGCGAGCAGCGCGGCGTAGGCGCGGACCAGCGCGGCGCGCTCCAGCGGGAGCAGCGGGCTGTCGGTTCGGCAGCCCTCTCGGACCCACTGGTCGGACAGATCCATCGCCCGCACTCGGTGCACGGCGGCTGGCCTGACCACCGCCTCGGTCTCGCCGAAGAGGTAACAGTACAAGCGGGTCACCGACTCGACCAGCTCGTCGCCCGTTTCCGTGGGGTGGGGCGCATACTGACGCCTCCGGTGCGCCCGCCACCAGTCGATCTCAAGGCGCGCCGCTCGGGCCGGGTCCGCAGGCTGGCCGAAGCGGAGCCTGACCAGCCCGTAAAGCTCGCGCATGCGGGCCTGGGCACCGTCAGGGTCGTTGTCGGGAAACGGCGCCCACGACTGGACGGCCCGCAGCATCAGCCAGGCGCCCTGCAGGATCCGCGCCAAGTCCGTGCCGAAGCCCAGCCAGAGCAGCCTGACCGAAGCCCTCAGCAGATAGGTCCAGCGGCGCAGGTAGTAGGCCACCCACATCCGGTACTCCAGGTCGGCGATGCGGACAGGATCGAAGGACCGAAGGCCATTACGGGATCCCATGCTCACCCACCCGAAGACCACGGGCTGCCCCTTTCCTCCTCGCTATCAACGGCTTTCCGTTTACCTGGCAGGCTAGGGCGGAGCCAGCGCACGACGTCGGCGGAGTCCGCTAGTCATGAGACGCATAGGCGCTGAGTTCGGCACGGAGTCTGCACCGGGCCCGGTGCAGGCATGACTTCACGCTGCCGAGCGGGATGCCGGTAAGGGCGCAGCACATCTTCGGCCCATACCCCGTCCGCGGTCACGGCCATCCCTGGCCCTTCTAGAAGGGCGTCGGGATGTGCCGCAACGGCAGCTCCGGCGGTACGTAGCCATCGGGCTGCTGCCGTTTGGGCAACTTGACGTCCCGGTGGGCCAGCGGCTTGTAGGGGACCTGGCTGAGCAGGTGGCTGATGATGTTGAGCCGGGCGCGCTTTTTGTCGTCGGCGTCCGCGACGTACCAGGGGGCCCACGCGGTGTCGGTAGTGGCGAACATCGCGTCCCTGGCCCTGGAGTAGTCGTACCAGCGGCTGTACGACTTCAAGTCCATGGGCGACAGCTTCCAGACCTTCCGCGGGTCGTTGATCCGGCTTTCCAGCCGCCGGGTCTGTTCGTCGCGGCTGACCTCCAGCCAGTACTTCAGCAGCAGGATCCTGGAATCGGCCATGGCCTTCTCCCAGCTCGGCACCAGTTCCAGGAACCGCTCGGTCTCCTCCGGCTGGCAGAACCCCATCACCCGCTCGACGCCCGCCCGGTTGTACCAGCTGCGATCGAAGATCACCACCTCGCCGGCCGCCGGGAAGTGCTGGACGTACCGCTGGACGTACATCTGCGTCTTTTCCCGCTCGGTCGGGGTGGGCAGGGCCACGACCCTGAATACGCGCGGGCTGACTCGTTCGGTGATCCGCTTGATCGTGCCCCCTTTTCCGGCGGTGTCCCGGCCCTCGAACACGACGCAGATCTTGGCTCCCGACTCCTTCACCCACTCCTGCATAGCGACCAGCTCACCGTGCAAGATCCTCATCTGGCGTTCGTATTCCTTGCGCTTCATCTTCGGGGGCGGCCCGGCTCCGGCCTCCTCCCCGGCGACAGACGATGACGCCAGGGTCTCCGCGTCGTCCCGGTCGCGCTTGTCGCCCTTCTTCTTCTTGGCCATGTCGCTACCTCCGATCAATGCGGTGACCTGTGCGCAGTTTTCGAAATGCCCGCGAGGTACCGCAGCCTGGCCCAGTCCTTCGGCGGCTTCGGCGCGGGGACGCCCGGGCGGTCGCGAGGCACCCAGACGCGGAGCGCGCGGGGGGAGACTGTGCAGGTAACCGGCGTCGACATCAGTATCGACTCGCCGTCGACGCCGACCGGGATCTGCGGCGCATCGGTGCTGATCTCGATCTGCTTCGCGGTCAGCACGCTCAGCCCAGGCCTGCGAGCACGAAGCTGAGACGCGCCAGCCAGCACTGTGAGCGCGTGCCGTGGGAAACCGGCTCCATACCGGCATCGTGGCAAGCCGCTAGCTCTGGCGCATCACCCCAGTCCGGGTGACTGTGCGACCAGCCCGGTGCCCTGAGGCTGCGGCGCGGCGAACACCGACGCGGTGGAGATCGTGTCGGCCAGCGACACCAGCGCGATGCCCAGCGCTCCGGCGAACAGCGGCCCAAGGTCCGCCACGTGGACGTTATCGCCCGGGCTCCGCCACGAGGCTCACGTCGATTACGTCGAGTCCCAGGCTGTTAATCCGCTCCATCAGCCCGGACAGAGCGCCCCGATCGGGCAGCTCTGCCCTGAGGGTGGTGGTGCCGGGCCCGATGGTGACCTCGCAATCATCGAACTCCGCGCGCAGCGTGGTGCCCGCCTGCCCAAGGAACGTGATCTCATATGTCTGTGATTGCACCGGGTTACGCCTCCCGGGCCTGCTAGCTCTTGTTTCGTGTCTCCAGCGTGCCGCGCCGCCGGCCTCTTCGTAATCGCCCTTTTGGGGGTGACACGAGATCCGCCCGCGAAGGCCCGTGCCCGTGCGCAGAGCCCAGATTCCTCCGCGGAGGGTGATGTCCGGTACCCGGTGCCGTGGTCCGATGGCTTCGCGCGTCACGGTCGTCCGATTCGCGCCGACAACTTAGGGACCACAAGAGCAGAGAACCGACTTATGGGGCCCGGCCTGGGGCCCAGGAACCGTGAACTTATGGCAGAAGGCGCGACAGCCGGGCACGGCTCCTTGCGGGGCATGCGGTTCGCGCTGACGAAGTTCCGGCCTCCGGCGCTGCCCGCCACGCTCATCACAAGGTCAGCGCTGCATGAGCGGCTAAACGGGGGAGCTGGTCAGCGGCTCACGGTTGTGGTGGGGTCGGCTGGGGCGGGCAAGAGCGTGCTGCTGGCGGACTGGACAGCGGCGAGACCACGCGGCATGACTTCCTGGCTGTCCTGTGACAGGGCCGACGCTGACCCGGCCCGGTTCTGGGCTGGCTTCATCGAGGCGCCACGGGCTATCGAACCGGGGTTCGGTGCCGATGCCGCCGACCTGCTCGCGATGGACAGGCGGATGTCGGCTGATGTCACCGCGTCGGTGGCCAACGACGCCGCGAAGCTGCCTGCGGGCTCGGCAGTCATCGTGGATGACTTCCATTTCGCGGCCGCCGCGGCGGCTCCGGACATGACCGATCTCGTCGAGCGCTGGCCAACCGAGATCGTCCAGCTGGTACTGGCCGGCCGTTTTGACCCTCCGCTGCGGCAGCACAGGCTACGGCTGTCGGGCCAGCTGAACGAGATCCGGGACCGTGACCTGTATTTTTCCCTGACCGAGAGCCGTGGCCTGCTGGCGAAGTTCGGCGTCCAGATGTCCGAAGCTGACCTGGCGCTGCTCCATCAGCGAAGCGAGGGGTGGCCCGCAGTCCTGCAGATGGCGGCGCTGTCCCTGCGCGGAAACACGGATCCGGCGCGGCTGGCGCGGGTGCTGGAGGTCCACGGCCGGGTCATCGCCGACTATTTCGTCTCCGAGGTTCTCGACCAGCAGCCGCCCGAACTGGCCCAGTTCATGCTCGACACCTCCATCGTGATGGGGGTGCTGACCGCGGACGTGTGCGCCGCGGTCACCGGAAGGCAGGACGCGGCGGCGCTGCTGCACGCCATCGATACCGCTCACCTGTTCCTGGTGGCACTCGACCACGACCGGACCAGCTTCCGGTACCACCGTCTGGTGCGCCGGATGCTGCGCGCCGAGTTGCGCGCTAGGGACCGCGCCCGCGAGCAGGCGCTTCAGTTGCGGGCGGCGGAATGGTTCGAGGCGACCGGGGACGCCCGGCGTGCGGCCTCCCATTATCTGGCCGCGCAGCAGGCTCACCGGGCACTGGCGCTCATGCAGGACCGGGTCGTGCCTGACTTCCTGCACGTCCCGGCGATACCGGAGCCGCTGGTGCTGAACGTGACCGACCGGTCGATGCTGGTAGAGACCCCGGAACGGCTGCTGGGCCTGGCCACCGACCTGCTGTTGTCGGGTGATACGGCTCGCGGCGGCGATTATCTTGACCTGCTTGAGCACGCCGGGAAGATTCCGGCTGACTCGAGGCTGGCAGCCCGGTTCGCGGCGTTTCAGTCGTTCCGTTACGGGGTGGCGGGGCAGCTGGAAAGGGCCGTGCAGACGGCCCTGGCCGCACGGGCCATTCAGGAAGGGAAGCAGCTTACCGACGAATGGAACACCGTCGTCCCACTGATCCTTACCCGCGTGTACACCTGCCTGGGCGACTTCCCGGCGGCCGAGCGCGAGGCAGCCGCGGCTCTGGCGGTACCCGACGTCGCCGAATCGGTCAAGCTCGTGATGGTACCGGGTGCGCGGGCGCTGGCCTGGTTGGAGGCCGGACACCTGGCTGAGGCTGCCGATGCGGCCAGGGCCGCTGACGCCGATGCGCAGCGGCTGGGATTCGGTCAGCATTTCTTCGCCGTCGACCATCTGCGGGTACTGTCCGGCCTCGCGCTGGAACGCCGCGACCTCGGCACTGCGGAGCATCTCACCGAACAAGTGCTGTCGATAACCGAGCAGCGCCGACCGCTCTTCGAATTCCTGGCGCTGCTTGACCGGGCGCAGATCTGGGGTGCCCGCGGACAGGTCCGCGACGCGCTGACCACCGTCGGGGCCGCACGCCAGGTCCTGATCTCTGGAGCCAGTCCGGCGCTGCTTGCCCAGGCCGATGAGCAGGAAGCGCTGCTGCACCTCTCACTTGGCGATACGCGCTCCCCCGCCGAGTTGGCCAGCAATCTGCCCGCCCCCCGCCGCAGCCTGCTGCTGGCCAGGGTCGCACTGGCGGCCGGTAATCACCATGCCGTTCAGGAACATCTGCATGCAGCGGCACTGAGCGACCTGACGCCACGCCAGGCGCTGGTGCGTCAGGTACTGCAGGCCGCCGCCGCCATGGAGCGCGGCGATCCCGCGGCCGCGAGTATCTTCGGAGGCGCCCTGCACGTAGCCCGCAGTAAGGGCTTTCTCAACACCGTCATCACTACCGCACCGCAGGTGGCTGGCTACGTGGTCGAGCACGCGGCCCAGCTGCGGTCAGACCCGTTCATCGACCAGTTGGTGGCCGCGGCGCTGGAGGTGCGCGCCGCCCAGCCGGGCTCCGCCCCATCCAGCCGGGTGCTCGCCGAGCCTCTGACCGCTGCCGAGGAGCGGGTCCTGCAGCTTCTGCCAACCAGCACCTACCTGCAGATCGCGGACACCCTCTACATCTCGCGCAACACGGTGAAGACCCACCTGCGGTCGATCTACCAGAAACTCGGGGTGACGTCACGCTCGGAGGCCCTCGAGCGGGCCGTCGACCTGCGCCTGCTCTGAGCCTGCCCTCCGCTGGCGGGAATCACCCTCGGTTGGGTGACGCCCTCGCCAGATCGCTCGGCCAGCATCGGAACCGGCTCGGGCAGGAGGCTGGCTATGAAGATCGTGATCGCGCTGGGCGGCAATGCACTGCTGCGGCGCGCATACGGGCAGCACGACATGCTTCAACACGGACAGCAGCCAATTCCCGCGGCCAATGGGACGCGGCAGCGAACAGGATCCGCCGATGGCAAGACGGGATAGCGCCCGCGCCCCGGCCGCCCCGGCCGCTGGCGCGGCCGGGGCGGCCGCGCAGCGGCTGGCTGACGGGCTCGCGCGACGAGGCGGGCCGGTCCGCCAGTGGGCCGCCGGAGGGCTGTGTGAGCTAGGTGCCGTGGACCGGGCGGTCTACTCCGCAGTAGCGGCTACCCCCACCCCTTCACTCGACGAGCCACTGCGCCGGCTCTCTAACGCCGCCAATAACTCCGGCCTCTGGCTGGCCGTCACGGCTGGGCTGGGCGTGGCGGGGGGCCGGGCAGGCCGGCGTGCCGCGGTGCGGGGAACGGTGGCCATCGGCGTCACGTCCGCGCTGGTGAACCTGGCGGTCAAGTCCATCTGGGCCCGGCAGCGGCCGGACCGGGCCGGCGCCGGGGTCCCGGTCTGGCGGAACGTGCGGATGCCGGCCTCCACGTCGTTCCCGTCCGGTCACGCGGCGTCGGGGTTCGCCTTTGCCGCGGCCATCGGCCGGGATCAGCCCTGGCTCGGCCTCGCGCTGCGCTTCCTGGCGGCGGCGGTGGGATACTCCCGGGTGCACACCGGAGTGCACTACCCGGGCGACGTCGTGGTCGGCTCGCTTATCGGTGAGGGCACCGGGCAGGCCGTGGCCGGCCTGGTGGACCGGTTGCAGCCTCCTCGAAACCGCGCCTTGTCGAGCCGCGATCAGCAGCGTGAGCAGCCGCCGGGTACCCAGGACCCGGACGCCGAGGACGCTGAGGATACAGAAGGGCGCGAGGCAGACTAGTAATTGTCCCGTTCAGAAGCACTTCGTCACACGGGCGGCCAGTGAGGTCCCAGGTACGGCTCCGGGTGATCATGCGCCCAGCGGTCGAGAGCCTTTGCGAGGGCGGCGGCCTGCCCGCCTCCCGCGGGCAAGTTCTTCTTCAGCACGAACACGAGCACCACATCGCGTTCGGCCGCGAAGTCCGCAACATTCTCGGTGACGACAGCCCGGCCCTGCGCCCGGGCGGCCGCCGCCACCTGTGCATCGTCGACTGCGCGGAGACCGATCTCGGCGACATGAACTACGTCATGGCCGTACTCGCGCAAGACCACGGCTGCAGCTGTCGGGAACATCTCATCGATCAGGAAGGCGGTCACGCCAGCAGTGCCTCACGCTGCTGCGACATCTTGAGGCTTCGCTCCGCCATGGCCCGGTTCCGGTCGATCCGCTCTCGGACCTCGTCCGGGTGCTCGGCTGCATAGTCGACGGCGATGCGGACGAGCCGGGGATGCAGATCCGACTCGGCGCTCAGCAGGCTGATCCGCTGCTCCTCGGTGCCGTCGAGTTCCTGGAGGCGTGCGATGACCTCCCAGACGTCGGGGCCGGCGGCGAGTGCGGCGCGCCGGTCGTGCGCGGGGCCACGGAAGATGATTCCTGGGTAGTCGAGCTGATCGATGCCCTCCACGATGAGCTGCTCAAGCAGGGCGGTGGCGGTCACGCCTTCCCGAGTAGCGCGTGACGTCAGCCGGGTCTTGGCAGTGTCGCTCATGCGGAACGACGTGCTTGCGGCCACGATGACCCCCTTCGTGCTTCCCGAGAACATTGTACCGTGACGTAGCTCTAATGCGCTACAACCTTGTTAGTATTCTGCCCTGACCGCCGTCCGCTGACCCGCCATTCGCCATCGGGTGCTCGCCGGGCCGCGCTGCAGCGCCGGCCTGGGCGGCGGACTCGACGGCGGGAACGATCACGCCGTCGACCCCGGCGCCCAGACGGTATGGGTCCGGGGCTATTCGAACACGTAGGTGCCCGGGGCCTCGGCGAGCGGCGGGTACTGGCGGTTGCCGAGCGTCGCCCGGGCCGCCTTCTCGGGGCCGGAGCGGGCGATCAGCCACTCGGTCCAGGGCCGCCACC
>JBKQQQ010001034.1:0-3105 GCA_052144275.1 Streptosporangiaceae bacterium | reverse complement strand
AGGCCGGAGCTGACGAGCCGGGGAGCGGAGCCTGACGTGCTTGAGGAAGCCCTCGAGCACCTGGTCCGGGGCATCGTCCAGTATCCGGACGACGTCCAGGTAGCCAGCAGGACGCTGCGCCGGGGCAGCGTGCTGGAGGTGCGGGTGCATCCCGACGACCTCGGCAAGGTCATCGGCAGGGGCGGGCGCACCGCCAGGGCGCTGCGGACGGTTATCAACGCCCTGGCGGAGGGCCGCTATGTCCGGATCGACCTGCTGGACGCCAACGAGGTCCGCTGACCTGATGCGGGTAATCGTCGGCCGCATCGGCCGTCCGCACGGGATCCGCGGCGAGGTCGTGATGGGGGTCAGGACCGATGAGCCTGACCTCCGGTTCGCCGTGGGCGCCACCCTGGATGTTGCCGAGCGCGCCGACGAGCCTGCGGCCGGTGAACAGCCGGGCGCGCAGCTGACGGTGGCCTCGGCGCGCTGGCATTCGGGACAGCTGCTGGTCGGGTTCGCCGGGGTCACCGACCGGACCGCGGCCGCCGAGCTGACCGGCCGCTGGCTGAGCGTGGATTCGAGCCAGCTGCCGGAGGTCGGTGACCCCGACGAATTCCGCGACTTCGAGCTGATCGGCCTTTCGGTGCGGACCTGCGCCGGCGATCCGGTGGGCGTCGTGGCGGACGTGCTCCACTACGGCCAGGACCTGCTGGTGGTGCGCCGCACGGACGGTCAGGAAGGCGAGTCCCTCGTGCCGTTCGTCAAGGCGATCGTGCCCGAGGTCGATGTGCAGGGCGGGGTTGTCGTCATCGACCCGCCCCCCGGCCTGCTCGACCCAGCGCAAGCGCCATAGCGCCCCACAGCCCGTTCGGGATAATAAAGACAGGAGAGGGCGTGGGGCTTCGCATCGACATCGTGACGATCTTCCCCGAATACTTCGGCAGCCCGCTCGGGGTCTCGCTGATCGGGAAGGCAGCGGCGCGCGGCGACATCGAGTTCCGCGTGCACGACTTGCGCCGCTGGGCGAAGGACGTGCACCACACCGTGGATGACCTGCCGTTCGGCGGCGGCCCCGGCATGGTGATGAAGCCGGACGTCTGGGGCGACGCGCTCGACGAGATCATCCCAGCCGGGGGTGTCGGGGTCCGGCTGGTCGTGCCGACGCCGAGCGGAGTGCCGTTTACCCAGGACACGGCGGCCCGGTACGCGACCGAACCGCGGCTGGTGTTCGCCTGCGGGCGGTATGAGGGCATCGACGGACGGGTCGCCGACGTGATGCGGGCGCGGATGCCGGTAGACGAGGTGAGCATCGGCGACTACGTGCTGGCCGGCGGCGAGGTCGCCGCGCTGGTCATGCTCGAAGCGGTGGGGCGGCTGCTGCCTGGCGTCCTGGGCAACGCGTCCTCGGCCATGGACGACTCGTTCGGCGGCGACGGAGACATGCGCGGGCTGCTCGAGGGACCCGTCTACACCCGGCCGCGTGCCTGGCGGGAACGCGAGGTGCCCGAGGTCCTGCTGTCGGGTAACCACGCCGCGATCGCGCGCTGGCGTCGCGATATGGCGTTGCGCCGGACCGCCGCCCACCGGCCGGATCTTATCGGGGCCCTGCGTGACCTAGACCGGCGCGACCTCCAGGTGCTGGCCGAGGCCGGGTTCGCCAGCGGTGAGCAGAGCGGTGAGCACCGCTCCGGGGAGGGCCCTTCTGCTGCTGGCTTACCGGTTAGCGGCGAAGATATGGCACACTGAAGTCCGCTGTCTTTTCAGGCACCTGGCCCCGGGACCCCGTAGGCCCCCTGGCGCGAGCCGGATGCCGCCGGGTGCCCGCACACGACCACCACCGAGGAAACCGCTGTCATGCATACCGCGATTGCCGAAATCGAGCAGGCCCAGACCCGGTCCGACATCCCGGACTTCCGGCCCGGGGACACGCTCAAGGTCCACGTCCGGGTCACGGAGGGGAACCGCTCACGGATCCAGGTGTTCCAAGGCGTGGTGATCCGGCGCCAGGGCAGCGGGTCTCGGGAGACGTTCACCGTCCGCAAGGTCAGCTACGGCGTGGGCGTCGAGCGGACCTTCCCGGTACACAGCCCGTCGATCGACAAGATCGAGCCGGTGACCCGGGGCAAGGTGCGCCGCGCCAAGCTGTACTACCTGAGGGATCTGCGCGGCAAGGCGGCCCGCATCAAGGAGCGTCGCGACCAGACCGGTAGCTGACGTGCCCGGCGGGCAGCCGATGGACGATCAGACCGATCCTGACACTCTCGCGTCGCCCCGCACGTCGAAGCCGGAAAAAGAACCGGGCCAGAGCGCTCCGGCGGCCAAGAAGAAGAAGCACTTCTGGCGCGAGCTGCTGACCATCGTGGTGGCCGCCGCCGTCCTCACCTTGCTGGTGAAGGCGTTCATCGTCCAGGTGTACCGGATCCCGTCCGCGTCGATGGAGAACACGCTCCAGGTCGGCGACCGGGTCCTGGTGAACAAGGTCGTCTATCACTTCCGCGGCATCGCGCGCGGCGACATCATCGTGTTCAGCGGGCAGGATTCGTGGGGCCCTGACGCCCCGCCGCCCTCCAGCGACCCGGTGGTCCGGATCTTCGACGACGTGCTCTCCGGCATCGGACTGCAGGACAACCAGACCTACTACATCAAGCGAGTGATCGGCCTGCCCGGCGATCACGTGGCGTGCTGCACCGACGGGAAGGTGACGGTCGACGGCGTTCCGCTGAGCGAGGGCTCCTACGTGTACCCCGGCAACCCGCCTTCCTCCAAGTTCAGCGAGGTGGTTCCGGCTGGCCACCTGTGGGTCATGGGAGACCACCGCAGTGACTCCGATGATTCGCGCTTTCACCCGGAGGATCCGGGCGGCGGCGCGATACCCGAGAGCCAGGTCGTGGGCCGCGCGTTCCTGATCATCTGGCCGCCGTCGCAGGTCCGCGATCTGCCCATCCCGTCGACCTTCCAGCAGGCCTCGCTGCACGCGGGCGCGGCCGGCGCGGCCGTGCTCGGCGTCAGCGGGACCGCGGTCACCGTCGGCGGGGCCGCGCTGAGCGGCGTGGCGGCCGTCCCGGTGGCGGGCGCGGCCGGCACCGCCGGTGTCATCGGAGCCCCCTTGCTCCTGCTGCGCCG
>JBKQQQ010001033.1:0-5146 GCA_052144275.1 Streptosporangiaceae bacterium | reverse complement strand
GGCCAGCGCGGCGCCGACCTGGTCGGCGAACGCGACCGCCAGCAGCCGCTGTTCCAGCGAGGGCCGGGTGCCGGGGACCGGGGTCATCAGGAACCGGCCCTGGAACAGGCCGCCGCTTTCCACCAGCAGTTCTATGTCGCTGCCGGGCAAACCCTCGGCGTCGATGTCCCACACCCCTTCGCCCCGGGTGACCGAACCGTCGTGCAGCATCCGCGCGGGCCGGCCGAGCCCGGCGACACCGTACTGGAAGCTGCACGACCGCAGCGAAAGCAACTGGGTGAGCTGGCTGGTGACCTGTTCGATCAGCGCCGACGCGGAGCCGCCGACCGCCACGGCCTGCGCGGCACTGTTGATTCCTTCGAGATAACCAGCACGCCTGCTCGCGGCCACGTGCTGGCGCCGCCCCCAGACGGCGATCTCGGTGACCGCGACCCCGATCACCAGCAGCAGCACGGTGGTCTCGATGTCGGTCCGGTGGGTGATGCTAAACCGTTCGTAGGGCTGGGTGAGGAAGAAGTCGAACCACACCGCCGTCGACACGGCCGCGAGGACCCCGGCCAGCCGGTACCCGTTCGCGGCCACCGCCACCACCACCAGCAGCAGGGCCAGCGCGGCGTCGGTGTTCGGGAAGCTGGTCCGGAATGGCACCAGGATCGCGGCAAGTGCCAGGGGCGCCGCGAGCGCGGCCAGCACCGCCAGCCGGTCCCGAGTCAGGTATTCAGGCATCGGTGCGCCTCCTGATGAACCAGTTCAACGGTCACGAACGTGCCGACCAGGCTTCCCGGCTCACCTAACTATCAGAATAGACCCGCTCCGTCCGGCCTCCAAGGGCCATTGGTCCCCAGGCGCCAGGCGTCCTCCCCGCTGGCCTAGCCGTTACATGACGATTTGGCTTATTGGGGGTCAGGACGGTGATCGGCGGATGGCAAGATGACAGCCATGAGAAACGTCGCGGTCGTGGCTAGCGCTGGTGATGCGCGTGTACGCTGACCTGCCGGTGGCTGTGGTGACTGGCGGCAACCGCGGCGTGGGCCGTGAAGTGTGCCGGCAGCTGGCCCTGCTCGGCTTCGCGGTGGTGCTCGGCTCCCGTGACCTGCGGAAGGGGGAGCTGGCCGCGAAGGAGCTCGATCCGGAGGGAAGCCGGATCGTCGCCTGCCAGCTCGAGGTGGACAACTCCGTCAGCGTCGCCTCGATGGCGGAGTGGGTGAAGGGGCGGTTCGGCCGCGCCGACGTGCTCGTGAATAACGCGTCGACCATGTACGACCGGTGGGCGACCGCCAGCAATGCCGATCTGGGCACGGTCGCCGAGGCGATCGACGTGAACCTGTTCGGCCCCTGGCGGGTGATTCATGCGCTGCTGCCGATGTTGCGCTCGAGCATGCGGCCGAGGATCGTCAACGTGAGCAGCGAGGGCGGCTCGATCGCCGTCATGACCGGCGGCTCGCCCGCGTACGGCGTGTCCAAGGCCGGGCTCAACGCCCTCACCCGGCTGCTCGCCGCGGAGCTGGCCAGGGACGGCATCCTCGTCAACGCGGTCTGCCCGGGCTGGCCCGCCAGCGAGCGTAACCCGGAGGGTCGTTCGCTCGCCCAGGCCGCGGCCAGCGTCATCTGGGCGGTCACCATCCCCAACGGCGGCCCCACCGGCACCCTGACCCGGGACGGCCAGCCCTTTCCCTGGTGAGCCAGTCCCAGGTGAGCCAGCATTACCCGGCCGCCGGGTCCGGTTCCGGGCTCGGCTGGTAGCGATAGCCCATGCCCGGTTCGGTGATCAGCCAGCGGGGCCGGGCGGGATCCGGCTCGAGCTTGCGGCGCAGCTGGGCCATGTACAGCCGTAGGTTGCCGGTGGCGTCGGCGTACCCGGGTCCCCACACCTCGGTCAGCAGCTGGTTGCGGCTGAGCAGCTTGCCGGGGTTCCGCAGCAGCACCTCGAGCAGGTGCCATTCGGTCGGGGTGAGCCTGATGTCATCCGCCTGGGCCGGGGCGCCGCCGCCCGCCTGGCCGCCTGCGCCGCCCGCCTGGTCGGCTCCGGCCTCGCCGCCGCCCGCGGGCACCGTCGCCTGCCGGGTGACGCGTTTGGCGGCCAGGTCGACGACCAGGTGGCCGAGCTGGATCTTGGGCAGGTCCTCGACGGCTCCGGTGCGCCGGACGGCCGCACGCATGCGGGCGAGCAGTTCCTCTACCCCGAACGGCTTGGTGATGTAGTCATCGGCGCCCGCGTCGAGCGCCTCCACCTTGTCCACACTGTCGGCCCGGCCGGACAGCACGATGATCGGCGCCTTCGTCCAGCCGCGCAGGCCCTGGATCACCTCTACGCCATCCAGGTCGGGCAGGCCCAGGTCGAGGATCACCAGGTCGGGCGGATACCGGCCGGCCACCTCGAGCGCCTCGGCTCCGGTCGCCGCGACGTGCACGTCGTAGTCGCGCACCCTCAGGTTGATCCGCAGCGCCCGCAGGATCTGCGGCTCGTCGTCGACGACTAGTACTCTCGTCACTGGCTCGTTCCCCCGGTGGCTTCACGTTCCCGGTGGCCCGGCTCGCACTCGTAACCTGGCTCCGTGACGGCCAGTACCGACACCGTCATGGTCAGGCCGCCGCCCGGCGTGTCCTCGGCGGTGAGGGTCCCGCCCATCGCCTCGGTCAGCCCTCGCGACAACGCCAGGCCGAGCCCTACTCCGGTCGTGTTGTCGGTGTCGCCGAGCCGCTGGAACGGCACGAACATCCGGTCCCTGACTTCCTCGGGTATGCCCGGCCCCCGGTCGACGACGCGCAGCTCCACCCGGTCGCCGAGCGCACTGGCGGTCAGCAGCGGCGGCTTGCCCGCGGGGGAGTAGCGCAACGCGTTCTCCGTTAGGTTCACGATGACGCGTTCGAGTATGGCCGGGTCGACGTTGATCTCGGGCAGGGATTCCGGGATATCGACGGTGATGCCGCGGGCTGCGGGGTCCAGGTTGTCCAGCGCGCTGGACACGATCTCCTCCAGGCCGGCCGGGCGCGGGAACAAGGACAGCGCGCCGGCCTGCAGCCTGCTCATGTCCAGCAGGTTGTCGACCAGGTGCGTCAGCCGGTCCAGCGACTCGTCCGCCGTGGCGAGCAGTTCGTCGTGGTCTTCGGCCGCCCAGTTCACGTCGGGCGAGCGCAGGCTGGTTACGGCCGCCTTCGCGGACGCCAGCGGCGTGCGCAGGTCATGGCTGACGGCCGCGAGCAGCGCGGTCCGCATCCGGTCGGCGGCCGCGATCGGCTTGGCCGCCTGGGCCTCGGCGGCCAGCCGCTGCTGATCGAGCGCGACGGCCGCGTAGGAGGCAAACGCGCCGAGCACGCGGCGGTCCGCGGCAGGTAGCGGCCTGCCCTTCAGGGCCAGGGAGAGGGAATCGGCGACCGGCACCTCGACGTCGGCCTCGTCCGGCCGGGTGACGGCGGGCTCACCGCGGCTGGCGACGACCTGCCAGCCGCCGGGCGTGCCCCGGACCCGGCCCGCCAAGGTATCGGCGGCCTGCTGGCCATCGGGTGACGTGCACTCGAGCAGCGTGACCGAATCCATGCCGAATGCTTCCCGGACCCGGTCGAGCAGCGCGCTGAGTCCCTGCTGGCCGCGCAGCACGCTGCCGGCCGTGGTGGTCAGCAGCTCCGATTCCGCGTTGGCCCTGGCCGCCTGCGTGGTGCGCCGGGCCGCGATGTCCACCACCTGGCTGACCAGCAGCGCGACCACGACGAACACGCCGAGCGCGAGGGCGTTGTTCGCCTGTGAGATCGTCCACTGGTGAATGGGCGGGGTGAAGTAGTAGTTGAGCAGCAAAAAGCCGAGGATGGCGCCGAGCACGGCCGGGGCGAACCCGCCGACCAGGGCGACCAGGATCACCGCGACGAGGAACATCAGCACGTCGCTGGTGAGGTTGAGACCGCTCCGCAGGCTGGCCAGGAAGACGGTCAGGACCGGGGATAGCACGGCGGCCAGCACGTATCCGGCCACCTTCCGGCGCGGCGTGATCGCGCCGCGCGGCCGCGGCAGGCCCCGGCCCCGGCCCATGTGCCCGTGGGTGACGATGTGCACGTCGATATCGCCCGACCCGCGGATGGTCCGGGAGCCGATGCCAGGGCCGGTGAGCAGCGCGGCCAGCCAGGACCGGCGGCTGGCGCCGAGCACGAGCTGGGTCGCGTTCTCCGCGCGGGCGAAGGTCAGCAGGGCTTCCGAGATGTTGTCGCCGACGACCTGGTGATAGGTGCCGCCCACCGATTCGACCAGCCGCCGCTGGCTGGCCAGGGTGGCCGGATCGGCGCCGGTCAGGCCGTCGGACTTGGTGACGTGCACGGCCAGCAGGTCGCCGCCCGAGGACCGGGCGGCGATCCGCGCGGCCCGCCTGATCAGCGTCTTGCCTTCCGGACCGCCGGTGAGCGCGACCACCACCCGCTCCCTGGCCTCCCAGGCGCCCTGAATCTTGTGCTCGGTGCGGTAGCGCTGCAGGCCCTCGTCCACCTTGTCGGCCAGCCAGAGCAGGGCCAGCTCGCGCAGGGCGGAGAGGTTCCCGGAGCGGAAGTAGTTGGTGAGGGCCGCGTCGATCTTCTCCGGCGGGTAGATGTTCCCGTGCGCCATCCGGCGGCGCAGCGCCTCGGGCGTCATGTCGACCATCTCGACCTGGTCGGCCGCGCGGACGATCGCGTCCGGCACGGTTTCCCGCTGCGGCACGCCCGTGATCTTCTCGACCACATCGTTAAGGGATTCCAGGTGCTGGATGTTGACGGCGGAGATCACGTCGATGCCGGCGTCGAGCATCTCCTCGACGTCCTGCCAGCGTTTCTCGTTGCGAGAGCCAGGGACGTTGGTGTGCGCCAACTCGTCCACCAGCGCGATTTCCGGGCGGCGGGCGAGCACCGCGTCCAGGTTCATTTCTTCGAAGGCCGCGCCGCGGTACTCCAGCCTGGCCCGGGGGACGACTTCCAGGCCGTCGAGCAGCGCGGTGGTCTGCGGGCGGCCGTGCGCCTCGGCGAACCCCACCACGACGTCGGCACCGCGCTCGGCGCGGCGGTGCCCCTCGCCGAGCATGGCGTAGGTCTTGCCCACCCCGGCCGCGGATCCCAGGTAAATCCGCAGATGACCACGCCCCGGCCGCGATCCAGAGGCGCCGGGAGCGCGGGAAGCCGCGCGGCGGCC
>JBKQQQ010001032.1:0-2716 GCA_052144275.1 Streptosporangiaceae bacterium | reverse complement strand
TGTCGCCCAGTTCCCGGCCGACGTGCCTGACCAGCTCCGCCGGCTGCCAGCCGTGCCGCCACCCCGCCGTGACGGACAGACGCAAGAAGCCGGCGATCTCCCGGCTAACGCCCTGCGTCCAGCCCGGTGCCTGCTCGGTAGCTAGCAGCCCCAGGTATTCCCCGAGACCGCGCTGGTCACCCCGGCAGACTGCGTCCACCGCCGCGCCCACCGCCGTCACGACGAGCTCTTGCTGTGACGGAACCCTGCCCCGGCCTGGCGACCACCCGAGACTCGCCGCCCGCTCCGCGCGGCGCCGCTGGCGGTCCTTGTCCCTCTTCTGCTGCCGGTTCCGGCTCGCCTTCCCCACGATTGCGGACCTCCCTGAGACTGACCCGGGGGAAAGCCTTGCACCGAATGCCGCGCGGCGGGGGAAGACACGCTGAAGTTGCACCGATCTGCCGCAGCCGTATAAGGACTGCGAGCAAGGTGGCGGCGGGGAGACGCCACCGACCGTTCAGACGCCACCGACCGTTAGGACCCTTGCATGCCTGGGCGGAACTCCGCGATTCCGTCAGGGTCTACGGGATCGGGACTCTGGCGCGGATAGGTTGTCGGCATGACCGCCATTCCCGCCGAGGTTGCGGCTGAGCTTACGCGGCTGCGGGCGAAAAATGCCCGGCTGCTGCGACTGCTCAAGCTCACTCCGCAGCAGGCGGCCCCGCCCGGGCCTGCGCAGGCGGCGCGGACCTGCAGGTCACCATCACTGGCCTGGACCCCGGGGCCAGCGCCGCCGCCATCGATGCCCGGCTGGGCCGTACCTGAGCGCGCCGCGAATGCGAAAGCCCCAAGGCTCGGTTCGCTACGGTAGTGCGTATGCCGCCCCCGTTCCGTCATCGGACGACGAAGAATGAACCCCGGTGCTCCCCCCGGCCGGCGGCGGCGCTGGAGGAGCGCACCGAGGAGATCATGGACCGGGTGCAGAAGGCCGCTGACAATCATGTCGAGCGGGTCGCCGCGCTGGAGGAGTATCTGACCCTGACGCGCGCCCACGAAGGCGAGACATGGTTCGATGCCGGGGCCTGGACCGAGGACCTCGCCGACAGCTATCTCGCGCTCGGCCGGGTCGACGACGCGGTCCGCACGATCAGCGACGCGACCCGCAGTGGCTACGCCGAGGGCGCCGAGATGCTGTGCGAGCTAGCGGAGAAGCTGATGCGCTCGGGGCACGAGCCCCAGGCCAGGGCCCTGTGGCAGCAGGCTCGCGCCGACTACCCCGACGACGTCTGGATCTATGTGCAGGCTGGCATCGGGTACGGCGACATCGGCGACCACGCCGAAGCCCTGGAATGGCTGACTACCGGGCTGGAGCTGGCGTTGCGCACCGACGACCCGGAGTCGGCCCTTGAGCAGCTCCGCCCGTCGCGCGCGTCCTGCCTGTCCGCGCTCGGGCGCCCGTCCGACGAAATTCAGGAGCGAGCGGCCCAGGGCGAACAGGGGGAAAACAGGTGAGCGATAAGAGGTCAGCGCTGGACACCCTGTCCGCGGCCGAGAAAGCCACCGTGCTGGATGAGTTGCTCGCTGCCCGGCCAGACCTGCGCGAGCTGGCTGAAGCCTACGCCGCCCAGGTCATGACGGACGCCGACCGGTCGGCTGTCGCCGACGATGTCGAGGACGCCCTGCAGGGCCTGGACATCGAGGAGCTGAACACCCGGGCCGGCTACCGGCCGGGCCGGGGTTACGTCCATCCGGCCGAGGCCGCAGATGAGATCCTGGACGAGGCCCTGCAACCCTTCCTGGACGACCTTCAGCGCCGGGCCGACCTCGGCACGCGATCCGCAGCCGTCGAACTTGCCGCGGGCATCCTGCTCGGCCTGTACAACTGCCGCCACGGCAACTCCGAGACGCTGCTGGAGTACTCTCCGGACTACGCGGCCGAGCGCGCGTCAAGTGTGGTGAGCGACTGCGCGAGCCTCGGCATCGAGCTACCCACCGTCGAACTCCTCGACCTCATGCCCAAGTGGAGCGCCCTGCTGCATTGAACCCGCGATCCACCCGCGCCGGACCTGGACGCGCGAGCGGGAGGCGCCCGGCTCCGGGTTCCTGCCCTGGCACGCCTGGCACGCCTGACTGGCTGGGCGCGGCGTTCTGCAGCTTCTGGCGGGACTGACGCCGGGAATATGCAGCTGGGCATATGCACGGGAACCCGTGGCTGAGACTGCTCCGCCGCGAGGTCGAGGCCCTCGCCCGGACCAGGCACGGCGACCGTTACGTCAGCGAACAACAGGCCAGGGCGGAGCTGACGCGCGTCAACCGCGAGATCAGGCGCCTGCGGACCGAGCTGGCCGAACTCGAGGAGCGGCGAGCCAAGCTCAGCTCCGATCTCGGAGAGTAAACGGCCCGGAGTCGTGTGCCGCAACAAGCGGATCTTCGCGGTCATGACCTGACCGATGGGCAGCGTACCGGCGCGCCTGGCCACGCCTTGGGTGTGCTCCGTTAGGCTGTTCCGGTGTCGCCAAGGTCCCGTGGCCGCAAGCCGAAGAAGTCCGGTAGCTCCAAGCGGACGAGCAAGCGCCGGTCGCCCGCTTCCGGGCAGGCAACCGCGGTCGGTCCCGGCTACAGCGGCCTGAGCATCGAGCTGCCGCGATCGCCGCTAGACGACGTCTTGCTACGGCATGTGCGGCCGGATCGGTTCGGTCCATCGCACCGGCGGGTACTCACCGCGTCCGCTGTGCTG
>JBKQQQ010001031.1:0-6179 GCA_052144275.1 Streptosporangiaceae bacterium | reverse complement strand
CTCTGAGAGCGTGCTGCGTGCCTTCTACGACCTGCACCTGGAGGCTGGGACGGGGCCGATGGTGAACCCGTTCCCGCTGTCGCGGAGCCGGCGGGGCGGCCGGGCGAATGCCCACCACAACCCGGCGGAGCCTTACCGTGATGAGCGCAGCGGCCGGTACCGTCCCGCGGTGGTGCAGCGGATGCCGCGGTGCATCCCGGACAAGAAGTTTGATCAGTTGTTCTCCGCGTTGCCGTCCAACCGGGACAGGGCCCTTGTCGCCTTCTGGGTGTCGACCGGGGCCCGGGCCTCGGAGCTGCTGGGCGCCACGACGGGTGACACGGATCCGGGGCAGCAGCTGATCACCGTGATCCGCAAGGGGACGCGGTTCATGCAGCAGCTGCCGGCATCGCCGGACGCGTTCGTCTGGCTGCGGCTGTATCAGGCGCAGATGGAGGGCCTGGTGCCTGCCGGGCGGGATCAGCCGTTGTGGTGGACTTTGCTGCGCCCGTTCCGCCGGCTGGCCTACCACGGCGCAGAGGCGATGTTCGCCCGGGCGAACGCGACGCTGGGCGCCAACTGGACACTTCATGATCTTCGTCATACGGCTGCGTACCGGATGGCACGTGATCCGGGGCTGCCGGTCACTGACGTGCAGTGGATCCTTGGCCACGCCCATCTGTCCACCACCCAGCGGTATCTGAACCCGCTGACCGAGGACGTCATCGCGGACGTGCTCGCGTTCCACGACCGGCGGGGGCAGGCCGGCCCGGTGCGGCCGGGCCCGGTGGCCGGCTACCGGGCTGACAGCTTGAGGAACCTGTTCGGCGAGGACGCGCTATGACCGGCCACGGCGTCCTTGCGGAACTGGAACAGGCGCGCGCCGGGTCACCCGGACGCGCGACCGGCGCGGAACTGGCGGCACGGTTCCCGGCGCGGGCACCGCAATCGTCGTGGCCAGTGGCCAGGACATCGCGGGAGCAGGTCCTTGCCCGGGTCCTGGCAGCGCCGTTCGCGCTGGCCAACGACTTGAGCCAGCAGACCCGCCGCCAGGGCGTCCTCACCGTGCTGGGCTGGCTGCAGGCGCAGCCGGGGAGCACGTGGCAGGAACGCTGGGCGGCCAGCGGGGCCGAGACGGTCCCGGACTGGCGGGATCTGGCCGCCACCTGGCGGGCCAGGCGGCTTGGCGGGCCGGTACCGGGCCAGCGCCCTCCGCACGCCGGCCCGGGGCTGATGGTGCTGATCTGCGCCGATGTGGTCCGGCCCTCGCTGAGCTGGCTGGCAGGGTCCGCACCCGCCCGCCGGGGCCTGGGCGAGGAAATGGCCCGCACCCGCGACAGTGCCGCATTCGCCGAGCTGACCGTGATGTGCCAGGGCGGCCACGTGGGCTCTCAGGCCAGGCAGACCGCGCTGCTGCGGATCGCGCTGATCATGGCCGCCAAGGGCGGCGGTGTCGCTGACGTCCTTGTCGGAGACTGCCTGGAACTGCTGGAGGCCACCGGGCAGGCCGGCGTCACGCTGCACGGGGGCGCGAACAGCCCGCTGTTCTACCAGCTCCTGCGGGCCCGCGGCGGTTTCCCGGCCAGCGCGCCAGCGGCGCTGCGCGTATTCTCCGGCCGCGGCCAGCCGGCCGCTGCCCAGCTGATCGGCCGCTATGGCATCCAGTGCCGCCCGGTACGCGATCTGCTCGCGGACTACCTGGCCGAACGCCAGCCGTCGCTGGACTTCTCCTCGCTGAACAACCTCGCCTACCACCTGGGCAAGCTGTTCTGGCGGGACCTGGAAACCCACCACCCCGGGATCAGCTCGCTCAAGCTCCCGCGTGACGTGGCCGCGGCATGGAAGCAGCGGGTGATGACCAGGACGACCGCAACGCTCACACCGCAAGGACAGCCCGTCCAGGCCACGCAGCCGCGGCTCAACGGGCGCAGCATCTTGACCACCGTCAGGGCGTTCTACCTTGACCTTGCCGAATGGGCCGAGGACGACCCGTCTCGCTGGGGTCCCTGGGTCGTCCGCTGCCCGGTCACCGCCACCGACGCGTCCCACAAGAAGGACCGGTCCCGGCGCAAGTCCCGCATGGATCAGCGGACCCGGGAACGCCTGCCGGTCCTGCCCGCCCTGGCCGCCTTCGCCGGCCGCCAGCAGCAGGCGGCCGCCGATCTGCTCAGCGCCGCGCAGGCAACGACCCCGGCAGGGCTGTTCACCGCCGCCGGGCAGACCCTGCGACGGTCGGTGATGAAGACCAGGACGACCGGGCGCATCTGGGCCGAGGCCCCCGGCACCAGCACCGGCAAGCGCCGCGACCTCACCTTCGAAGAACATCGCGCGTTCTGGACCTGGGCGACGGTCGAGGTGCTGCGGCATACCGGCATCCGGATCGAGGAGCTGACCGAACTCTCCCACCACAGCCTCATCCAGTACCGCCTCCCCACCACCGGTGAGCTGGTGCCGCTGCTGCAGATCGCTCCCTCCAAGACCGACACCGAGCGCCTGCTGGTGATCTCACCCGAACTCACCGACGTGCTGAGCACGATCATGTCGCGGATCCGGGACCCCGGCGGGAAGGTTCCGCTGGTGGTGTCCTACGACGCCTGCGAGCGCATCTACAACCCGCCGATGCCGCTGCTGTTCCAATGGCGATGCCGGCTGGAGGACCGGGCCATGTCGCAAAACGCACTGCGCGACTACCTCGACCACGCGCTGGCCGAGATCGGGGCGAAGGACGCCAGCAACCGCCTGATGCGCTACACGTTCCACGATTTCCGCAGGATCTTCGTCACCGACGCGATCATGCACGGCCTGCCGCCGCACATCGCCGCGCTGGTCGTCGGGCATCGCGACGTGAACACCACCATGGGCTATAAGGCCGTCTACCCCGAAGAGACCATCAACGGGCACCGGGCGTTCATAGCCCGGCGGCGAGCGCTGCGCCCATCGGAGGAGTACCGCGTCCCCAGCGACGCCGAGTGGGAAGAATTCCTCGGGCATTTCGAGCGCCGCAGGCTCTCACTGGGCACCTGCGGCCGTTCCTACGACACTGGCTGCATCCACGAGCACGCCTGCATCCGCTGCCCGCTGCTGCGCCCGGACCCGGCCGGACGCCCCCGGCTGACGGAGATCCGCGACAACCTGACAGCCCGGATCGCCGAAGCCACCGCCAACGGCTGGGCCGGGGACGTGGACGGCCTCACCCTCAGCCGCACCGCCGCCGAACACCAGCTCGACCAGATGGACCAGATCGCCGCTCACCGCGGTGCCGCCGTCCACCTGGGCATGCCCGCATTCTCCGACGTCGCCGGACAGACCGTCACCACCCCCCCACCCCGCCCGGCGCACACACGCCCATAATCCCCCAGCGCATGCAAGCACTTACTCTCCGGAGTGGTCAGAGAAGACCGCCGCGATGCCCTGGATCTCGACAAGCGCCGCCGGGTCCCACAGTCGTGTCACGCCCACGCCCGCCATGGCCGGGTACTCGGTCCCGGCCAGACGGCGCCAGACGGCGCCGATTTCCTTCCCGTGCACCTGGTAGTCCTCGACGTCGATGAGGTAGATGGTCAGGCTGACCAGGTCTTCTGGCTGGCCGCCCGCGGCGGCCAGCGCGGTGAGCAGGTTGCCGAGCGCCTGCTCGAACTGGGCCACGACGCCGCCGTCGACGACGTTCCCGTTCCGGTCCATGCCGATCTGGCCGGCCAGGAATACCATCCGGCCCGTTGCCGCGACCGCGTGCGAGAAACCTGAGGGCCGGGCGAGTTCTTCGGGGTTAATGAGTTTGATCCGCTCCACGTTCATGACGGCACCCTATCGGTATTGCGTTTCATTGACGATCGTATCTTTTCCGGCATACGATGAGGGCTCGGCTAGGAACACCAAGGGATGAGCGTCATGCGCATCGCTGTCCTCGGCGGCGGGCCCGGCGGCCTGTACTTCGCAGCCCTCGCCAAGCAGCTGGACGTCCGGCACGACATCACCGTCTGGGAGCGGAACGCCGCCGACGACACGTTCGGCTTCGGGGTGGTGTTCTCCGACGAGACCCTCGGCGGCATCGAGCACGCCGATGAGGAGATCTTCGCCGCCATGCGGCGCGAGTTCGCCCGCTGGGACGACATCGACGTGCACTTCCGCGGTACCACGTTCACCTCGGGCGGGCACGGTTTCGCCGCGATGAGCCGCAAGCGCCTGCTGGCCATCTTGCAGGCCCGCTGCGCTTCGCTCGGGGTGCGGGTGCATTTCCGCACCGAGGCCCCGGACGTGGCCGCGCTGGCCGCGGACTATGACCTGGTGGTCGCCGCCGACGGGATGAACTCGGCCACCCGCGCCAGGTTCGCGCGTGTCTTCGGTCCTGACCTGGAGCGGCGGCGGTGCCGGTACATCTGGCTCGGCACGGACCTGGTCTTCGACGCGTTCAAGTTCTACATCCTGGACACCCCGGCGGGGGTCATGCAGGTGCACGGCTACCCCTACAGCGAGCAGGCCAGCACCTTCATCCTGGAGATGCACGATGACGTCTGGCAGCGGGCCGGGTTCGGCGACGTGGCGGCCCCGGGCCTCGCGCCGGGGCAGAGCGACGAGGCCTCCATCGAGCTCATCCGCGGCCTGTGCGCGGACGTCCTCGGCGGGCCCAGTGGTGGCCAGCCCAGTGGTGGCCAGCACAGCCTGGTCGCCAACAACTCGCGGTGGACCGCCTTCACCACCGTGCGCTGCCAGACCTGGCGGCACGGCAACGTGGTCCTGCTCGGCGACGCGGCGCACACCGCGCACTTCTCGATCGGCTCGGGCACCAAGCTCGCCATGGAGGACGCGCTGGCCCTGGCCGCGTGCCTGCACGAGCAGGATGGCGTTTCCGGCGCGCTGGCCGCCTACGAGGCCGAACGCAGGCCGGTGGTCGCCTCGACCCAGCGGGCCGCGCAGGCCAGCCTGGAGTGGTTCGAGAACATCGGCCAGTACGCCGACCAGGACCCGCACCAGTTCGCGTTCAACATCGTGACCCGCAGCCGCCGGGTCACCTACGACAATCTCCGGCTGCGCGACCCGGAGTTCGTAGCGGACATGGACCGCTGGTTCGCCTCGGCCGTGGCCCCGGACGGGCCCGCTGAGCCGCGGCCGCCGATGTTCCAGCCGTTCCGGCTGGGCGACCTGGAGCTGGCGAACCGGGTCATCGTCTCGCCGATGGACATGTACTCGGCCCGGAACGGCGTGCCCGGCGACTTCCACCTGGTGCATCTGGGCAGCAAGGCGCTGGGCGGGGCCGGCCTGGTGATGACCGAGATGGTCTGCGTCAGTCCGGCCGGGCGGATCACCCCCGGCTGCACCGGTATCTACACCGCCGATCAGGAGGAATCCTGGCGCCGGATCACCGGGTTCGTGCACGAGCAGACCGGCGCGAAAATCGGCATTCAGCTCGGCCACTCCGGCCGCAAGGGCTCGACCAGGCTGATGTGGGAAGGCATGGATGACCCGCTGCCGGACGGCAACTGGGAGGTCTGCGGCCCGTCGGCCATCCCGTACAGGGCGGACGGCCAGACGCCGCGCGAGCTGGATTTTGATGAGCTCCATGAGATCAAGGGACAGTTCGTTGCCGCCGCCCAGGCCGCCGCGCGGGCGGGCTTCGACCTGCTCGAGCTGCACTGCGCACACGGGTACCTGCTGTCTTCGTTCCTTTCTCCGCTGACCAACCGGCGCCCCGACCGCTACGGCGGGTCGCTGGCCGCACGGCTCCGCTATCCGCTCGAGGTGTTCGACGCGATCCGCGCGGTGTGGCCGCAGGACCGGCCGATGACGGTGCGGATCTCGGCGACCGACTGGCGCGAGGGCGGCCTGGACGTCGACGACGCCGTGGAGATCGCCCGGGCGTTCGCCGAGCACGGCGCGGCCGGGATCGACGTGTCCACCGGGCAGGTGGTCAGCGAGGAGAAGCCCGCATTCGGCCGCAGCTACCAGACGCCTTACGCCGACCGGATCCGCAACGAGATCGGGCGCAAGTACGGCGTGGCGGTGATCGCGGTGGGCGCGATCTCGTCCTACGACGACGTGAACTCCCTCATCCTGGCGGGCCGGGCCGACCTGTGCGCGCTGGGCCGCGCCCACCTGTACGACCCGCAGTGGACCCTGCACGCCGCTGCCGAGCAGGGGTACGCGGGCCCGGGCGCCAGCTGGCCGCTCCCGTTCGCCGCGGGCAGCCGCAGGCCGCAATCCGG
>JBKQQQ010001030.1:0-4024 GCA_052144275.1 Streptosporangiaceae bacterium | reverse complement strand
CGAGCACATGGCCCTTGAACGCGGGCCGCACATCGAGGAACGCCACGGTGAGCTCGTCGGCGGCGACGACGTGCTGGGCCTCACCACCTGCGGCTATGGCACAGAATGGGCAGTCGTCCACGGGATCAAGGAGTTCGGCCAAGGCGGCGGAGACCTAGCTGTCGCGGGCGGCGGCTAGTTCGGTGCGGAACCGCTCGTAGTCGCTGAGTTCGCGGCCGACTGGGATCACGACCAGGTCGTTGGCGACGGTGGCGATCCGGGCCAGGATGTCGCGCACCGCCTGCTCGCGCTCGCGGTCGGCCGCGAGGACGACCATGTTCTGGCACCACGACGAGATCAGCCAGCCCAGCAGCAGCAGCGCCACCACCATGACCCCGAGCCACGGGGCTAGCGAGACGTCGTTGATCAGGGACGGTGACTTGCGCGCCGTACTGGACGCGCCGAACGCCAGGATCAGCACGATCCAGAACAAGCCGACCAGCATCAGCGCCATCAGCAGCCACTGGGCGAGTGCGACCAGCCGCCACCAGCCGATCACCTTGTCGCGCGGCGGCAGGCCCTGCGCCACCGCTGTGCCGAGGGCTGACTGGGCCTCGTCGGCTCGGGACCGCGCCGCCGCCCGCACAGTCCGCGACCAGGGCTCGGGCAGCGAGCTGCCCACCTCGTTGGCGAACACGTTGATCGCGTTGTCGATATCGGACCGCTGCGCCTGCCCGGCCTGGCCGGGGTCGCTGGCCAGCAGCTTGTGGGCCGGAGCCTGCCCGCGCAGCCGGTCGGCCAGCCGCGCCGGCGGCCAGCCGATGTAGCCGACGGCGCTGCGCTCACGCACGCCGTTCAGCGTCTCGGTCACCGCCCTCGCCCCGGCGGCCTTCGCGAACGCCGCGGTCAGTGTGCCGATCGGACCGGCTGGCACGTAGATCGCGGGATCCTCGGCCGGCTTGCCAGTGCCGTTGCCGTCCTGCGTCGCGTCCTCCCACGGCGGCCTGGCGGAGGACGACGGCCGCGTCGGCGCGGCGCTCGTCTGCCAGGGCCGCCAGTCGGCCGCGCCTGTCCGCCCGTTGCCCTCGTGCTCGTCACCGTCCGGTTGCTCCCAGGGTGGGCGCGCCGAAACCCGGGTGGAAACCGGTTCGGGTGTGGCGGCATCGGGAGCGGCCGACAGCAGCGGTACGGGCGCCACAGGGGGCAACCAGCCGGGCACCGAATCGCCCGAGTAGACCGCGAACCTTTCGAGCAGGGCGTCGATGTCGGCGGTGATCCTGTCGCTCGCGGCCCGCCGGGCGGCCACCGCGCCGGCCAGAACCCGGCGCAGCTCGTTGAGGCCTGCGCCGGTGGTCGCGGAGGTCACCAGCACCTGAGTCTCGTGCAGGCCCTCGGTGTCGAGCAGCCGGCGCAGGTCTGACTCGCAGTCGGCGGCCTGGTCCGGGCTGAGCGTGTCGACCTGGTTGAGCACCACCGTGGTCACCGCGGCATGCCCAGCCAGCGGGACCAGGTAGCGCCGGTGCACGGACGCGTCTGCGTACTTCAGCGGGTCAAGCACCCAGACGAGCATGTCGGCCAGCTTGACCAGGCGGTCGACCAGTGCCGCCGAACCGGTGACCACCGAGTCGTGGTCGGGCAGGTCGAGCAGGAGCATGCCGGTCAGCGACGCCTCGCCCTCGTCGAGCGCGCTCGCCCGTGCGTAGCGGTGACGCCGCTGCACGGCGAGCCAGTCGAGCAGCGGGGCGGCCCCTTCCATCCCCCACACGCACGCGTGCGAGTGCTTGGTGGTCGGCCTGGTCACTCCCGCGGGCGAGAAATTCGCCCCGGCCAGGGCGTTGAACAGCGAGGACTTGCCGCTGCCGGTCCCGCCCGCCAGGGCCACCACGGTGTGCGAGGCGGACATCCGCATCCGCTCACCTGACCGCCGCAGCAAGGCTTCCGCCTCGGTGAGGAGTTCCTGGCTGAACCCTTCGGACCCGGTTCTTCCGGACCCGATCTTCGTCATCTCCTGGAGCGAGGCGAGTCTGGCGGGCAGCCGTGAGTGCGCCAGCCCAGTCACCCCGATCGTGTTCGCTGTCACCTAACCGCCTCGAGCGAGAATTCCGCCTGGTAAAGCCGAATGGCCGCGACGTCGTCGCAGGTCCCGGCCGCGTCGAGCACCTCAACGAACCTGACCAGTTCCTCGTTAAGCAGCAGCCGGACCCGGTCCTGCAGGTCGGCGCGCGCTTTGGCCAGGATCTCGGTCAGCATCACCCCGCCGAACACCGACGTCAGCATCCGCCGCGGTTCGGTGTAGACGCTGCCGCCATCGGCTTCGGCCGACAACGCGGCCGCGGCCGGGCGGGCACCGGTCCCACTAGGCCCGATCCCACCAGGCCCGGTCCCAGCGGGCACTGCCTCGCCGAGCATCGCCACCAGGACCACCAGGCTCAGCGCCTCTTCATCGAAGGAGACGCGCCGGGCTGCAGCAGGCCGCAGGTCCTCCCCTTCCACTAGCCGGGTCAGGTGATCCTGCCAGGCCCCGATGGCCCGCATGGCGCGCAGCGCCAGGTCCGGTGAGGATCGGCTGAAGGCCGAGGCCTGTGCGGCATCGGCGGCCTTGATCACGTCGGCAGCCTTGATGTCCACGTCGGCCGGATCGCCGCCGCCGCTCTGCCCGGCGGGACCAAAGACGGACTCGAACACCTGCTTGGCGCGGACATCGCGGGCCCGCTCGGCGGCCGCGTCCGCGAGCAGCACGGCCCCGGCGGGGTCGGCGCGCCACCTGCCCTCCGCGGCCTCCGCCGCCCGGTCCGCGACGGACACGATGTAGGACTCGATGGCCGAACGGAGCGCGGCGTTCAGCGCCGCCGCCCGCGAAGGTCCGCGGCGGGCGCGCTTGCCCTTTTTGTTCCCGCTCCGGGCGGGCTTGGCGCCGCGGCGCGGCCGCAGGTCGTCGCCGACGACGCAATCTTCCCAGCGTGCGAGCACCTCGCCGCGGAGCAGGGTGCCGTCCTTCATACCGTCGCTAGCCTCATTGAAGGCGTTCTCGTAGGCGGTATCGGCGGCCCGCCGCAGTTCGGCGCGCAGCACGACCTGCGCCTCGACGTGGGCGGCGACGGCCGGAACCCTGGTCTTGAACGTGTCGAGGACACCGGACATCGTCTGGGAGAGCACCGCCACCCGGCGGTCGGCCCGGGCGGCGGTGTCGGCGAGCCAGTCGCGGACGGGCTGGTAGGCGTCGGGCGGGAGCATCCCGTCGATGAGGGGGATCTCCGGTATGACGAAGCGGTCCGCAGCCGCGATCCCGTTCGCGTCCAGCATGGCGTTGAAGTGGTCGACGAGTTCGGTCCGGTAGGCCTGCGGGATCCGGGACAGGACCACGCCGAGGGAGGCCTTGCGGTCCCGGGCGTGCTGCAGGATCTCCCAGACCGGCCCGTCGGCGTACCGGCTGGCGCTGGTCATGAACAGCCACAGGTCCGAGGCGTCGAGGAACTGGTAGGCGAACTCGTGGTGGGCCTGCACCACCGAGTCGATGTCCGGCGTGTCCAGCAGCGCGATGCCGCGCGGCATGCCCTCGCTCGCCGCGAGCACGAGCAGCCCGTCCCGGCCGGGACGGGCCAGGCCTTCCTGCCTGACCCGGGGCAGCGTGGGCAGGAAGTTGTTCTCGGCGAACCAGTCGATCTCGTCGGGGTGGCAGGCCAGGACCGGGCTGTTCGTCGTCGGCCGACGCACGCCGGTGGCACTCACGGGCGCGCCGACGATGCTGTTCACCAGGGTGGACTTCCCGGCGCCCGTAGAGCCGACCAAGGCGACGAGCACCGGCGCGGCGGAACGGCGCACCCGGGGCAGCAGGTAGTCGTCGATCTGGCTGAGGAGCTTGCCGCGTTCGGCCTTGACCTCGGCGGAACCGGAGATCTGGAAGACGAGCGGGATGGCGGCGATCCGCTTCCTGAGGTTGAGCAGGGCGGCCTCAAGCAAGCGCGCATCGACCCGGCCGTGAGGCTGAGCGGCGGCCCGGGACCGGACCGCGGCGACGGGCGCGGAGGTAACGGGCTCCGAGGGA
>JBKQQQ010001029.1:0-4936 GCA_052144275.1 Streptosporangiaceae bacterium | reverse complement strand
CGGCCCCGAGCCTGGAATGCAGGCTCTGGTCGATCAGCGAGTGGACCGGGGTGTAGAGCACCTGCGTGAGCAGGACGGGTGAGCCCGTGTAGGCGAGCCAGCGGCACATGCGTCGCTCCCTTCGGTGGTGGGTCAGAGCAGCGAGCGGTCAGAATCTCGCACCCGCCATAAACAAGGCCCATGGAACGCGGCGACATCCACGGCGCCAGCGGCACGGCCTGATCGGCAGGATCCTCAAGGCTGATCAGCGAAACACTCATCCGCTGCCCTCCCCTGGAAAAACTGGTCGGCCTCCGGGAAGTCTCCGGTACACCGGGCCGCCGCGCAGGCAACCCAGCCCCACCAACTTGAGCGACCCTGGCCAGCATTGATGAGGGCCGAAAGTCCCACTCCGTCAGGGCCGAGGTCCCAGCCAGATAGCACAAGCCAGCCTAGGCGGCGGCAGGCGGGCAGCAAGCGCTTTCCGCCATGCTGTGCCCGGACCGCTGTCGGCTTATCCTGCTTCTCCGCCGGCTGTCTCACGCCAGATTCCCGGGAAGTTGCCGCCCCCGAGTTCCCCGGTGCGATCAAGGCGCCGGGCGATCGACGGCTGGCGCGCCGGTGGCGCCGCGCTCAGCAGGCTGGTGAGCAGGGTCCGGGCCCGCAGCAGGACCATGGGGGACTGGGATGCGGACTCGATCAGATCATCCAGGCCGGTGCGCAGGTAGTCATCCCAGGACGGGACAGTCAGCACGACCCGGACGGTCCCAGTGCTGTCGGCGACGTCGGCCACGTCCAGGTCGCGTGATACCAAGGGCTGAAGAAGGCTCTCGATTGTGTCCAGCACCTGGACGGCGGTGGCCGGGTCGTTGACCGCCGGCGACAGCGCCCGCATGGCAATGTCGGCCAGCAGCCGGAACGCGAACAGCGGATCCTGGTCGAAGGTGCGCTCTGTCCCGGTCACCAGCCCGCCCAGGACCGCCGCGTCGGCCACCTCGCCGCCGTGCAGATCGGCGACCGGAGCCCCCGGCTGAAGCGTGTCACCCACGCCGGCCCGCAGCACGATCACGGCGCCGCCAGCGGCATGCAGCAGCCGGCCCAGGTCGAGTTGCTGCAAGGTCGCCTGCCGGTGCGGCCACAGGACCGCCCGGCGACGTGGCGGCAACGGGCCGGCCGGCGGCCGGCCGGCCGTGTATGGCCGGGGGTACAAGTCGTCCAGGATGCCGCGGCCTTGTCCCGCGATGGCCGTCAGCGTAGGCACCAGCTGAATGGAGGCGAACGCTTTCACCTGCAGGGTCCGGATCAAGGCGAGGGCGGCGAGCACCACCACCACCTCGGCGGCCGGCACGATCACCGACACTTTCTCCTGGTCGCCGATGACCAGGGCGGTGGTGACCGAGAACACGAACACCCCGACGGCGAAGGCGAATGTCCGCCACACGATCGGGTCGTCGCGGAACAGGGTCAGCCGGGGCGACAGGCTGGTGAAGGCCCACTGCACGACCAGGAACAGCAGCGAGAAGATGATGGTCACCAGGCCCAGGACACCGAAGCCCACCGCGACCAGCGCGTCCGTCACCCGGCTGCTGGCCACCGTGGAGTCGAAGCTGATCCGGGGCAGCAGCAGGCCGAGCACCAGCCCGGCCAGCGCGCACAGCAGCTGCACAAGTCCGGCCCGCAGCCGACGCCGGGGCCGCGCGAACCGCCCGAGCGGGCGGCCCCCGAGCTGCGCCATCACCGCGCCCGGACGATGCCGCGCGGGAGCCCGGTCCGGCAACGCCTTCCGTCCGTCGCCGGTGATCTGCCAGCTCGCCGGTATCGGGGCCGGCACCCCGACGCGCCAGCCAGGCATTCCGGCATGCCCTTGGACACCCGGCCTTGCCCGGTCAGTATGCTCGCGTCGGCTTCCGCTGCCAGCAGGCCGCCAGAATCGTGGTCGCTTCCGCGCCGCGCGACGCACCGGAGCCCTAGGCGGCAGGTAGCGGTGCCGGTCGCTTCGCCCTGCCGGACGGCCGGCTGGTAGCGCAGGCAGCAGCTGGGTGCGCGCTGGTGCGCGCCGCCCTTGATGACTCGGCGCGGCGGGCGCGAGCCCGGGCCGTCCGTCATGCCGATGCCGGCTGGCGAGCTGAGACGAGGGCTGCGCGGCGCAGCGGGGAGCGGCAGCCCCGGACCGATGGCGCGGGGTGAAGAATTCGCCGTGGACATGCCGAGCAGGCTCCTGGTTGTCGCGACCTCAGGCCAAACGCTAAGGACGCGCTGGCTAGCCAGCACCACCCGGGGTGGGTGAGGTCTCAGGCTCCGCTGACATGCCGGCGAGACGCTCCCCTGGCGGCAGCTGCCGCCAGGGGGAGGCGGAATTCAAGTGACAAAATTCAGTGGCAACGAGGCGGCGAGGCGTTCCGGCCTCCGGCAGGCGGCGAACTCGCCGACGCCGGATCGACCTGGGCACGGCGTTCCTTCCCGCCCTTGCCGGTCATCCTCTGGGCGCCCGGGTTCAGGCCAGCGACCTGGTTGCGGAGCCGTTCAGGCACCCGGGGGCTGATTCGCCGGAAATGCCGCGCCCGCCCAGGGCGGTGTTATAGCAGGTCGGGTTCAGACGAGATACCACGACGACGGCGCACCGGCCTGGTTCGCGACAATCAAACGGATCTAGACTGCGGGACTGGCCGGCCTGGTGAGGGATCCCGTGCCGTCACTCATGACTCATTTCCCGTGACATCCGTCATGGCGAGATCAGGATCTGTCGCACTGGGGCTGAAGCCGCTGCCTGCCTAGCGTTGCGGATATGACGACAAGCGATCAGCAAATGGCCTCGGCTCGCAACCGAAACCGGCTGCAGTCCGCGGCGAAAATCGTGGTGTTTGACATCGCCGGTCCGCTGGTGGCTTACTCGCTGCTGCGCTCGGCTGGCCTGAGTTCGGTGTCGGCGCTCGTCCTGAGCGGCGCATTCCCGGCCCTGGGCATAGCTGCCGGCGTGGCCCGCAACCGGCGCGTGGACGCCATCGGAGTCCTCGTGCTGGCCGGGATCGCCGTCGGCACGGTCCTGGGACTGGTCAGCGGCAACGCCCGTCTTGTGCTGGTCGAGGGCTCGGTACCTACGGCGGTGTTCGGGCTGCTGTGCCTGGGCTCGCTTCGGTCGCGTCGGCCGCTGATCTACCGTTTCGCCCTCGAGTTCATGGGCGCCGATACTCCGCGGGGCCGGGACTTCGAGGGCTTGTGGCGCTACCCCGGATTCCGCCATGCCTTCCGGCTCTTCACCGTGGTCTGGGGGGTGGCGTACCTAGCCGAAGCAGCAGCCAGGGTCATCATCGTCGAGACGACTTCGACGGCGACCGCGCTGACCGTCTCCAAGGTGATGCCCTATGCCGTCGGCGCCGCCCTCGCCGGCTGGATGTGCGCCTATGGCCGGCGGGCCAGGCGCACGGGCGAACGGCTCGCCGCCGCGGCCCAGGCCGACGCCGAGCGCGAAGCGGCTCAGGCCGACGACGAGCGCGAAGCGGCTCAGGCCGACGCCGAGCGCGAAGCGCCGGCTGAGCACCCCATGCCGGAACCAGCAGGTACCGCCGGCCACACCCTGGCCAGGAGCTAGGGATGATGCAAGCGGTAGTGCGCAGCCAGCGCATCGTCGCCGAAATCGTCCGCCGGGTTCCGCCACGCCGAGTGGATGTGGTTGCCGTTTGCCTGGGTGTTGTCGTGCTCGATGAGCAGCGTCGGTCCCTGGAGGCGGTAGTAGTGCCGCTCCCCGGGTGACGTGCCGCCCGCCCAGGCGAAGGTGAGGTTGTCCATGCCCGCGCGTTCCAGGTTGTGCAGCTGGGCTCCGGCCACCTCGTCGGGCAACCGCCGCGCGAACGCCCCGACCAGGGCCGTGAGCACATCGAACTGCCGCTGCTCCAGCCCGGAAGCCGGGACGCCCTTGGGGCTGGACCGAACGTAGCTGAGGATGTCGCGTTCCTCCTCGCTGATCACGTAGTCCGGCTCGGGCGCGAACACCGGGTCGGGCCGCTCGGTCTCACCAAGACGAGGCACCATCCGGGCGGCCAGGTCAGGCGGCGGCCGGTGGTGGATGATGGCGGCACGCCGCTGGCCGGCGTCGAGCGAGTTCACCAGCCGGAAGCCAAGCTCCTCGTCGTCGGCCAGCGGCGCCAGCATCCCGTAAGAGGCAGGCTCGGCGCCCAGCATGCACGGGGTGGGGGAGATGTACCGGCCGTCGACCACGGTGAAGTTGAGCGACACGTGGTGCCCGGCGAACTGCCATCCCCAGGCCTGATCGCCCGGCGAACCGAACACCTTGAAGCAGTACCGTTCGGGATCAAATAGATCAGCCAGATCCGGCGCCAGCACCCGGAGCACGTGCTCCATGGCCATCACCGACACGACCTTTGTGTACCCCGGCAGGCTCGTGCCGGTCACGATCAGCTCATGCGCGAGCCGCCGCTGCCCGTCGTCCAGCGCGCCGATCGCCAGCCCGTCCCGGTCCGGCGCGGGCAGGAACGACCAGGCGCGCCGCACATCCCCGGAACCGGAGCCAGAGCCGGAACCGGAGGCGAAGGCGAAACACGCCCGCTCCCGCTGCGCCGCGGTCAGCACCGCCAGGAACGCGGACGCCGCACCCGCCATCTGTTTGGCCGTCTCCGGCACGGCCACGAGGTCTCCGTCATCCACGATCCCGATTATCCGCCGGTCCGGCGCCGAAGGCGAAGATCGCGGCCAGGTAGCAGAACAATGCCACCGCGGCGGCCAGCGCCACGATGCTCGCCGGCCAGCTGACCGGGTCTTAGACGCGGGGGAGAATCGCGGCGAGCAGGGTGCCCATCCGGCTGGCGGAGGCCTGGCCCGCCTCGACCACCTCGGCGTGGCTGAGGCCGTGGCCGGCCAGGCCCGCCGCCAGGTTGGTGACCAGCGAGATGCCGAGCACCTCCGCGCCCAGGTGGCGGGCCGCGATCGCCTCCAGGCCGGT
>JBKQQQ010001028.1:0-4135 GCA_052144275.1 Streptosporangiaceae bacterium | reverse complement strand
GGCCCGGCCGCGGCCGCCGCCGCCACGATCAGCGAGTACGCCCGGGCCGGAGCGACCCACGTCGCGGTCAACGCCGCCGAGAGCGACGCCGACCTCGCGCGCTTCGTCGGCTTCCTGGCTCATGAGGTCGCTCCGCTTGTCGACGATTCCCTGGGCCTCAGCTGAACAGCAGGACGGCGTAGGCGGCGAGCCAGTGAGTGACCATGTAGTCGTCGCTGACCACGTGGGGCAGGGACGCCTCGGCGTGGCGCCGGCAGGCGGCGGCGCAGGCCGGGATGCGTGGGTCGCCGGAGGGTAGGGTCTCGGCGAGGCGGCGCCAGCACCAGGCGCGGCTGAGGTTGAGCCCGTGCAGGTGCGCGATCTGCCCGTCGCTGGAATCGGAGACGACGGCGGGGGTGAACAAGGAAGCGGGCGACCCGGCGGCCAGGCCCGGCAGAAAAGCCTCCAGCCACTCCGCGAACTCATCAGGCAGAAGCAGCCGGGCCATCAGCTCGGCTTCGGCCAGCGCGGGCGACAGGAAGTCGTGCCCGGAGGGCTCCCAGCCCGCCGGATAGCCGGCGTCAGCGGCGTACCAGCGGCGCGCGGCATCCTCGATGGCATCGGCCAGCGACGGCCGTCCCGACCTGGCCAGCATCCGCGCATAGGGCAGCGCCCTGGACAGCCCGAACGAGCTGTTGGCGTGCAGTCCGGTCCGGACCGGGTAGGTGGCCTTGGGCAGCCAGCCCAGGAAGTTGTCCGTCAGCGCCGAGGCCAGTGGATCCATCGCCGCCGCCCATCGGCGGGCGTCCTGGTCATCGGACAAGGACGCGAGCTCGTGAGCCAGGGTGAGCGCCCAGCCCCAGCCGTAGGGCCGCTGCCAGCTCCCCCGGCTCCGCATGAATTCGGCCTCGGCGCACAGCCCTTCCGCGGTGAACTGGCTGTCCAGCGTGGCCCTGATCGCGGCGGCGGGTACCGTGTCGCCGGCCACCTTGAGGAGCCGGACCAGGACCCAGTGCATTTCCACGCAGGAATGCCAGTCGAAGCTGCCGAAGAACACCGGTGTCCGGTCCCTGGGCCGGTCGGGGAACTCGCCGGGCCCGGTCATCAGCGTGACTACGAACGAGGGAAATTCCCGCCCGATGTTCTCTAGCGCCAGCCGGGCGTAGGCACCGGCCTCCGCGCGCAGCCGCCCCAGCCATTCCGCCGCGAGATCCACCGTTAGCGAGCGGCCAGACCGAGCAGGAGTTCGTCCACTACGCGGGCGGCGAAATCGCCGTTAAGCTCGCCGTCCGCGGACTTCTCCTTGGCCAGGACGGTCCCCGTCAGCGCGAGCCTGGCGATCTGGATGTCGGTATCGGCACGGAGCTCACCGGTGGCGATGCCCCGGCGGATGATCGCACGCAGGACCTCGTGCCGGGGTTCGACCACCGTCTCCTTGTACCTGGCCATGAGCCGCGGGTACTTCTCGCCCTCGCCGAGCAGCAGCGCGTACCGGCGCGCCTTTCTCGGGTCGGCCTTGTCCGCGCACATCACGGTGAGCATCGCCACCAGGTCGTCCCGCACGGAAACGCCCTGAAGTTCGGGGATCGGCGACTTCATCGAGACGAACGCGGCGAGCAGTAGCTCTTCCTTGTTGGGCCAGCGCCGGTAGATGGTGGCCTTGCCGACTCCGGCGCGGGCGGCGACCGCCTCGACGCAGACGCCCTCGAATCCCTGCTCGGCGAACAGGTCGAGGGTGGCCTCGATAATCGCCTGTTCGGCCTGCTCACTGCGCGGACGGCCGGGCCGGCGGTAAACCGGCCCGGCTTCCGTGTCAGTGCCGGGCCCCTGATCCAGGATCACGGGCTGCATGGCTGGTCATCCCTCTCGGTCTGCGCGGTTCAGCACGACTTCTTCTGCCAGTATGGCAAGCTCCGCCTCGTAAGCGGTATCACTGGCCGGCGCGACACTTGGCTGCGCGGCCTTTCGCGGCTTGCCGGGCATCCAGCGCAGCACCACGAACCCGCCTGCCAGCGCGAGCACCGCCGCGATCAGCGTGGTGACGTGCATGGCGTTCACGAACGCGTCGTTCGCGGGCCCGAGCAGCGACCGTCCGGCCGTGCCGAGCTGCTGTGCCACCGCCTGGGTGGCGGTGATCGAGGAGGACGCCGCGCTCCGGGTCGCGGCGGGCAGGTGAGTCAGCGACGGGCTGAGCGAACTCCGGTAGAACTCGGCCAGGATCGAGCCGAGGATGGCGACGCTGAGCGCCACCGCGACCTGTCGGGCGGTGTTGGTCAGCGCCGAACCCGCGCCGGCCCGCTCGCGCGGCAGCACGTCCATGACGGCGGCGGTGGCGGCCGGCATGCTGATGCCGATCGCCGCGCCCTGGATGCCGAACAGCACCCCGAGCAGCCAGATCGGCGAGGCGGTGCCGAGGGTGGCGTAACCCGCGATGGCGCCGGCCATGACGAACATCCCCGTCGCGCCGACCGCCTTAGCCCCGTAACGCTGGACCAGGCGGGCGCTGCGCGGCGACATCAGCAGCTGCCCGGCCGCGAACGGCACGGTCAGGAGCCCCGCCGCCAGCGGGGTGTAACCCCGGACGTTCTGCAGGTAGAAGCTGGTGAAGAAGAAGACGCCGCCCATGCCGAAGAACACCAGGCCGAGCGACCCGATCGAGGCGGAGAGCCGCCGGTCGCGGAACAGGCGCACGTCAAGCGACGGGTGCTGGATCCGGGACTCGTAGACCGCGAAGGCCGCGAGGATCGCCAGGCCGCCGACGATCGGGCCGAGCACGCCCAGGCTCAGCCACGGGTCACCGTCCCCGCCCTGGACGATGCCGTACACCAGGGATACCAGGCCCGCTATGGACAGCAGCACGCCGACGTAGTCGATTCCGCCGGCCTCGCGGTTGCGGGACTCCGGTACCAGGATCGCGGCGGCGACGATGCCGACGGCGGTCACCGGCACGTTGATCAGGAAGACTGAACCCCACCAGAAGTGGTCGAGCAGCAGGCCGCCGAGCACCGGGCCGGTGGCGATGCCGAGGCCGACCGCCATCGCCCACAGGCCGATCGCCCGTGGCCGTTCGGCCGGGTCGAAGACGTTGGAGATGATGGACAGCGTCTGCGGCATGACCGCAGCGCCGCCTAGGCCCATCGCGGCCCGCGCGAAGATCAGCTGCTCGGGCGACCGTGAGTAGGCCGAGAGCAGCGACGCGATGCCGAACAGCGCGAGCCCGATTATGAGCATGCGCTTGCGACCGACCTTGTCGCCGATGACGCCGAACGTGAAGAGCAGGCCGGCGAAGACCAGCGTGTAGGAGTTGATGGCCCATTCGAGCTGACTTTGACTCGCGCCGAGGCCCCCGCGAGGCTCGGCGATAGTCTTCATGGCCACGTTAAGGACCGTGTTGTCGATGACGATGGCGAGGAGCCCGACGATCAGCACGCTGAGGATGACCCAGCGGCGGCGGTAAATCGCCTGCGAATCCATGTGTCCCTTTCCGGATCACTTGCTGTGCCAGTCCCGGGGGGACGCCCCCGGACCTGGGCGGAAAGTTTGCGACGGGACCGGAAGATGCTGGCCTGGCGACGTGTTGCCACGATCAGGACTTCCGGTTACCGCCTACATCGATACGGAACGGTCTCGTATCGGAATCTATTTCCGGGATCCGGCAGCGACTTCTTGTGATCCAGGTCACATCATGCGGGAGCCTGCGGCTAGTGCGCGGGTGGCGCGCGGGGGGCCGGTGGGCCCTTGGGTACGCAAGAAGGTATCCGGGGCGCCACCGACCCAGCCGAAGAGGGCCGAACGGGCCGTGGCGCGTGCCCTAGCTGTTACCTCAGCGCTAGCCACGGGGGGCGACCCCCTGGCACCCCACGTCAGGGCTACGGTGCGACGTCGGCCATGCGGAGCAGGCGCGTTTCCGGGTCGATGACCAGGGCCAGGGTGATGGTGGCGTGCTCGCCGGGCAGTTCGGCCGCGACCGAGGCGGTGCCGTCGCCCGCCTTGAAAGCGCCGACGTGCCAGCGGCCGGCCCAGACGGCGGCCAGTCGCAGGCGCCGGGCCAGCATGCCCGTGTCCACGCCGTCGGCGACCGGGATGGACGGCGGCCAGTCGCGGTCGCCGTCGTTCAGCCAGTCGACCACGGCGTCCAGCGTGACGCGCAGCGCCG